>JBFMEJ010000123.1:0-5318 GCA_040753275.1 Bacillota bacterium | reverse complement strand
CGCGGCCCTCGCGCAGGGCTACCGCACCCGCGACATCATGGAACCCGGCTGCCGGCAGGTCTCCACCGCCGAAATGGGGGAAATCATTGCCGGACTGGTGGAGCAGGGGTAATTGATTGAAAGCTGAGCATCGTTGTCACAGGGACGGAAGGCTGAATTCAAGTCGGAGGAGAAGGCTCGGATGCACGCAGTGGAGATTTACGACACAACCTTAAGAGACGGCGCCCAGGGCGAAGGGATTTCCTTCTCCGTCGAAGACAAGGTCAAGATCGCGCTAAAGCTGGATAAAATGGGGTTTCATTATATCGAAGGCGGCTGGCCCGGCTCCAACCCCAAAGACGCGGCCTTTTTTCAGCGCATCCGGAAGCACCGGCTGGAAAACGCCCGGATTGCCGCTTTCGGTTCCACCCGCCGGCCCGGAGGGGAAGCCGCCGCCGACGCCAATTTGCAGAAGCTGCTGGAGGCGGGCGTCCCCGTGGCCACCATTGTGGGGAAAACCTGGGACTTCCACGTTACCCACGCCCTGCAAACGACCCTGCCGGAGAATCTGGCCATGATCAGGGATTCGGTCGCCTACTTGAAGAGCAAAGGCTTGACCGTTTTCTACGACGCCGAGCATTTTTTCGACGGCTACAAGGCGAACCCGGCTTACGCCCTGGCTACCTTGAAGGCGGCCTGCGCAGGAGGAGCGGACGTCTGCGTGCTTTGCGACACCAACGGCGGCAGCCTGCCCGGAGAAATTGCCGGCATCATCGGCGAGCTTCGCCGGGAACTGAGCGTGCCCCTGGGGATCCATTGTCACAACGACGGCGAACTGGCCGTGGCCAATACCATTGCCGCCGTCTTCGCCGGTGCAGCCCAGGTGCAGGGGACGGTGAACGGATACGGGGAGCGCTGCGGCAACGCCAATCTCTGTTCGGTAATCCCGAACCTCACGTTGAAATGCGGTTTTCCGACCATTCCCCGCGAGAAGCTGGCCGGGCTGACCGAGCTTTCCCGTTACGTCAGCGAACTGGCCAATCTGCACCCGGCGGCGCAGCAGCCCTTCGTCGGGGCGAGCGCTTTTGCTCACAAGGGCGGGGTGCACGTCAGCGCCATCATGAAAGATCCGCGCACCTACGAGCACATCGATCCGGAACTCGTCGGCAACCGCCGCCGGGTGCTGGTTTCCGAATTAAGCGGTTTTTCCAATCTGCTTTACAAGTTTAAAGAACTCAACTTGAATGTTGCACCGGGGGAGGAAGCCCGCCAGATCCTGGAGAAAATAAAAGAGCTGGAACACCAGGGCTACCAGTTTGAAGGGGCGGAGGGCTCCCTGGAACTGCTTCTGCGCAAAGCTTGCCAGGGCTACCGGGAGCCGTTTAAGCTGGAAAACCTGAAGGTGATTATTGAATTAAAAGAGAACAGCCCGGTCTATTCGGAAGCAATTATCAAGCTCACCGTAGGCGACCAGGTGGTGCATACGGCGGCGGAAGGAAACGGCCCGGTGAACGCCCTGGACAACGCCCTGCGCAAAGCCCTGAACGAATTTTACCCGGCCATCCGCAATATGCAGTTGACCGACTACAAGGTAAGGGTGCTGGATGAAAAGGACGGCACAGGCGCCGTGGTCAGGGTGCTGATTGAAACGGGGGACGGGCAATGCTCCTGGGGCACCGTCGGGGTTTCGCCGAATATTATTGAAGCCAGCTGGCAGGCGCTGGTGGACAGCATCGCCTACGGCCTGCTCAAACTGCAGGAAAGGCCGGCCCGGGAAAACGCCGTCAGTTAAATGAAAGCACAAAAGGAGAGCAGCCAGGTTTGCAGGATAAACTAAAGGATATTCTGCCGCATTTTTTCACCCCGACCACGATTATCGACATCGTTATCGTGGCTTTATTTCTTTACTGGCTGGTCTTGTTGATCCGGGGCACCAGGGCCGTACAGTTGATCAAAGGCCTGGTCGTTTTGCTGATTGCCACGGCCATCAGCAACCTCCTTCACCTCACTTTTGTGCACTGGCTCCTCAGCCAGGCCATTACGGCGCTGCTGGTGGCCCTGCCGGTGGTTTTCCAGCCCGAGTTGCGCCGCGCTTTAGAAAAACTGGGGGGAGGGGAGATTTTCGCCTCCTCCTTGCCCCATTTAAACGAAGTGGACCTCAGCAAGGTCAACGCGGAAATTGTGCAGGCGGTCTATACCCTGGCCCGGACCAGAACGGGCGCCTTGCTGGTTCTGGAGAGGACCACCGGTCTGGAGGAATACATTGACCGGGGCATCAAAATTGAGGGAATTGTCTCCGCCGAGCTGCTGATCAACATTTTTATTCCC
The DNA here is from genome assembly GCA_040753275.1 of Bacillota bacterium. GTDB lineage: Bacteria > Bacillota > Desulfotomaculia > Desulfotomaculales > Nap2-2B > JAIMBK01. The sequence goes on along the minus strand of JBFMEJ010000123.1, from coordinate 3,011 downwards.
AACACCCCCTTGCACGACGGCGCCGTAATTATCCGGGGCAACCGGGTCGCCGCCGCGGCCTGCTTTCTGCCGCTGGCCGAAGGCGTCCAGATCAGCAAAGAACTGGGCACCCGCCACCGGGCGGGCGTGGGCGTTACGGAAGTATCCGATGCCCTGGCGATTATTGTTTCGGAAGAAACGGGGGAAGTCTCCCTGGCCATCGAAGGGGTCCTGGCCCGAAACCTGGACCCGCCAAATTTACTTGAGCGCCTGACCAAAGTGCTGAAACCCGAGCCCGGCCGCCGTTCCCTGGCCTTTTTATGGCGGAAAAAATAAAAGCCATCAGCCTTTTTTGCTGATGGCGGAAGGTTTCCAGATAACATAACAGGTCATCGCAGACCATTAATGACATAACAGGGCCGGATGCGCTTGCCCTGCTTATTTGTACTCGTGGGTGCCGAGGATGACCGGTACCCCCGTCTTGCCCTCAATCATTTTGGCGAGGTCTTCAGCGGATGCGTAGGGGCAGCCCGGTTTGGCCTCCGCCAGGCATTTGCTGAGGTAAATAGCGTCCGGTTTGATTTCCGAAAGCCTGGCCGCCATGCCGATATTGGGGATCAGGGGGCGGCCGGGGCACTCACAGCGGACAAAGGCAATTACCTGCACGGGTTCCGAAAATTTGCCCTCCCCCAGGGCCGCCGCTTTCAAACAGCGCCATTCCCCGGGGCACCCGTAACCTGCGTCCATATACGCGCCGCATCCTACAATAAACACTTTTTGCACAAACAATTCCTCCTTTCAAAATTGGGTTTAGGGATTAGGGGATAGGGTTAAGGGAAGCTCCTCTTCCCGGGTATATTTTCATCTTTTCGGAGAGGACTTCCGTTGTTCCCCTTCAGTTTTTTCTACGCCGGGCGTTCAAAATCCTGCCTGGGTAAAAGAAGAGATTTTACAAAGTACAACCGTACCGGATGCCCGGCAGACTTTTTTTCGCTTGTTGTTGGTCAAACGGGAACTAACCATTGTCTTTGGATCGTCATACAATATAGAAAAGGAATTTGGAAGGGAATTGACGGCGATTGATTAATAAATATATAATGGGGATATGAATTTAGAGAGGGGACAAAGATGGGGGGAATGTTCGGCACCGACGGGGTGCGGGGGGTGGCCAACCAGGATTTGACCCCGGAGCTGGCCTTGCAGATTGGCCGGGCGGGGGCGTACGTGCTGGCGAAAAAACACCCCGGGGCGCCCCTGGTGATCGGCCGCGATACGCGCATTTCCGGTGATATGCTGGAAGCCGCCCTGATTGCGGGAATTTGTTCGGCCGGGGTGCGCGTGCTGCGGGCGGGGGTCCTGCCCACCCCAGCCGTCGCCTATTTGACCCGGGCGCTGGGTGCTGCCGGCGGGGTGGTTATTTCCGCGTCGCACAACCCGGTGGCCGACAACGGCATTAAGTTTTTCGGCCCCGACGGTTTTAAACTCCCGGATTTTATTGAGGAAGAAATTGAATTGTTGGTTAACTGCCGGGAAACAATTCCTTTGCCGGTTGGTCCGGAGGTGGGCTGCTGCTCCGAAGTTGCGGAGGCCGGCAGCCGGTACCTGGATTTTCTGAAGGAAAAGGCTCCGGTGGACTTAAGCGGCTTAAAAGTGGTGGTGGATTGCGCCAACGGGGCGGCCAGTTCCGTGCTGCCCGAACTTTTGCGGGAGCTGGGCGCAGACGTGATTCCCCTGTTCCACCGGCCCAACGGCGTGAACATCAACGCGGCCTGCGGCTCCACTTATCCCCAGGCCCTCCGGGAGGCGGTTCTCTTTTATAAAGCAGATTTGGGGCTGGCTTGCGACGGCGACGCCGACCGGTTAATTGCCGTTGACGAGCAGGGGAATATCGTCGACGGCGATCAGATCATGGTTATCTGCGGGCGGGATTTAAAGGCGCAAGGCCGGTTAAAGAAGAATACCGTGGTGGTCACGGTGATGAGCAACCTCGGCCTGCACCTGGCCTTCCGCCAGGATGGCATTCAAGTGCTGGAAACCAGGGTCGGCGACCGCTACGTGCTGGAGGAGCTGCTTAAGTCGGGCGCCACCTTTGGCGGGGAGCAGAGCGGCCACATCCTTTTTCTGGATGATCATTCTACCGGGGACGGGCTTTTGACCGCTTTAAAATTGCTGGCGGTAGTGGTCAAGCGCGGCGCCGCTTTAAGTGAACTGGCGGCGCAGATGGAGCGCCTCCCGCAGCTGCTGAAAAACGTCCCGGTGGCCGACAAGCAGAAAGTGATGGCCAGCCCGTTTTTGCAGGAGGCCATTCGCCGGCAGGAGCAAAGGCTCAACCGGCAAGGCCGGGTCCTGGTCCGCCCCTCGGGCACCGAACCGCTGATCCGGGTCATGGCGGAGGGAAGGGATCCCGACCAGTTGCGCCTGATTGTCGAGGAATTGATCCAGGTGATCCAGAAGCTGGCGTAATTGAGAGGTGAGAGGCGGGAGGTTGGAAGTGGGAAGGAGGTAGTGCGTTTAGGAGAAGGGACAAGAGAGTCCTGCTCTGGACAACTGAATAAATAGCGCCAGAACCTTCTCTCAAGAAGGTTGACGAGGGGGGAGTTAATCGAAGTTTTCGGCGGGTGCTCCCCGGTTGCTCACGACCGTTAACGGCACCACAAAACCGGCAGGCGACTGCCGGGACAAAAGTGCCCGGTGAGGACAAGGCAAAAGCCATGCTTTGCTGACCGTGGCTTTATTGTGCCCCGGTCTCTTTATTTTTTTCCGGGTTGCTTTTCACGGTCGGCCTTTGGTCGGCCGGCCGGGGAACAGCTGGATTATGTAAACTTCTTGTTGGTTTATTACCCCAACGAAAATTTTTTCAATCGGGAGGTTAAACCACATGTGTGGTATTATCGGCTATACCGGTTTTAGGCCGGCCCTGCCGGTGCTGCTGGACGGGCTGGCCAGGCTGGAGTACAGGGGCTACGATTCGGCGGGGGTTGCTTTACTGGAGGACGGACAGATTCAAATTTACAAGCAGGCGGGAAAACTGG
>JBFMEJ010000122.1:0-5343 GCA_040753275.1 Bacillota bacterium | reverse complement strand
CCGGCAGATGACCAGCGTCCCCCTGGTTAAATCCTGTCCGTTTTGTTCCCTGGTAATCCCCAGGGCCTGAACCAGCCGCCCCGGCCCGCGACAAAGCTCGGTCAACTTTTCCCGCCCGCGCCGGGCCTGCATTAAAGGAATTCCCGCCACCGGTTCCAAAGCCCGGATGAGCACCGCCTCCCCGACCCCTTCTTCCCTGGTCACGGCGTTGAAGCAATAGTACATCCCGTAAATAAAGTAGATGTAAGCATGTCCCGGGGGGCCGAACATCACCCGGTTGCGCCTGGTCACCCCCCGCGCCGCGTGGCAGGCCGGATCATTCTGGAGATAAGCTTCCGTTTCCACGATTTTCCCGGCGGCAAGGCCCTGGGGGCTGACGTGGACAAGGTAATGCCCAAGAAGTTCCCGTGCCACCAGGCAGGTATCCCGGGCATAAAAAGTGCGGGGCAAGATATCATTTTCGTTAAAGCAAAAAATTTGACCGTTGTCCGTCATCCGTTACCTGTTTCCAAGCATCTCCAATAATTCTTCGCTTTCCAGGGTATTCAGCACATCGGCGGGCTGGAGCCAGGCGCGGCGGGCCACGGCCACGCCGTAAGGCATTTCGTCCATCCGCCGCAGATCGTGGGCATCGGTATTGATGACCATTTTCAGGCCGTAGTCTCTGGCCAGGCGGGCGTGCTCCTCGCTTAAATCCAGCCGGTCAGGCGAGGAGTTGATTTCCATGAACTTGCCGTAGTCTCTGGCCGCCGCCAGGACTTTTTCTACATCCACGGCATAGGGTTCCCGCTGGCCGATCAGGCGCCCGGTAAGGTGGCCGATAATATCCACGTGTTTATTTTTAACGGCGGACAGGATGCGCTCCGTCATGGTCCGGCGGTCCTGCTGAAATTTCGTGTGCACGGAAGCAATCACCACGTCGAGCTGCTCTAAAATTTCCTCCGGGCAGTCCAGGCCGCCCTGGGGTAAAATATCGACCTCTAAACCGGCCAGGATCCTGATGTCCCCGTACTTTTCGTTCATTTTTTCAATTGCCTTGCGCTGTTCCTTTAACTGCTCCAGCGAGAGGCCGCCGGCTATTTTCAACGAAGGAGAGTGATCGGTGACGGCAATGTAGCGGTAGCCCTTCTTCCGGGCGTATTCGATCACCTGCTCCAGGGAATTAACCCCATCGCTCCAGCTGGTATGAATATGCAGGTCGCCTTTAATATCCTGCAGGCGGACCAGCTCCGGCAGCCGTCCCGCCTGCAGGCAAAATTCGATTTCCCCGCGGTTCTCCCGCAGCTCCGGAGGAATTAAGGGCAGTCCGAGGAGGCGATAAAGTTCTTCCTCTCCTCCCGTCAGGAAATATTTTCCGTCCCGGCACCTGATTCCCCGCCGGTTCAATTCCAGGCCCCGGCTTTGGGCCAGCAACTGCAACTGCCGGTAATGCTCCCGGTTTCCGGTGGACCACAAGAGGGTCGACCAGTATTCTTCCGCCGGCGCGGCGAGCAGTTCCACGGTCACCCCCCAGCGGGTCAGCACCTTCATTCTGTCCTCTTCCCGCAGCACAACCTCTTTCACCCGGGGGTGGCCGGCAAAAGAAGCAAAAAGCCCCTCCGGATCGTCCGTCATGGCCAGCAAATCGAGGTCCCCGACGGTTTCCCGCCAGCGGCGGACGCTTCCCGTGAGTTCAACTTTCTGTACTTGGGGTAAATCCTGGAAAAAATCGAGCAAATCCTGGGCCAGTTCCCGGGCGACTCCCAACAGCACTCTTCCCCCCCGGCGGCGCAGCATTTCGATCTTCCGGAGGATGTCCTGCTCGGTTTTGGCGCCCAGGCCGGGCAATTCCCGGACGCGCTCCCGGCGGGCTTCCCTTTCCAGGTCGTCCAGGGAAGCGATCTGCAGGTGTTTATACAGGAGAGCCGCCCGCTTCGGGCCGATTCCGGGCAGATTCATGACTTCCAGCACGCCGGGAGGGATTTCCGCGCGCAACTCCTCCAGCTTGCGCATTTTCCCGGCGGTTACCATTTCCCCGATCTTGGCCAGAATATTCTTCCCGATGCCCGGTACCCCGGCCAGTTCCCCCCGGCGGTAAAGATCCTCCACGGGCGCCGGCAGGCCGGCAAGGGTTTTCGCCGCCCGGCGGTAGGCGCGCACTTTAAAAAAATCTTCCCCTTTAAATTCCAGGAGATCGGCCAGTTCCTGAAAAGCCCAGGCTACTTCGCAGTTCTGCAGCATGAAGGCGCTCCCTGATCCCTAACCCCTAATTCCTGGTCCCTAATTCCTGTTTTTTCGGCTTTTTCTTCTCTTCCTCCAGTTTGGACCGGATCAGCTGGTCGTATTCTTTTTGCAGCTTCATCAATTCATCGGCAATATTCAGCGCCGTGAGGATGGCGGCTTTGGCCGTGGTCAGCCTGGGGTTGCGGGTGACCACCTGGCGCATCCTTTTGTTTACGTACTGGGCCAGCATTTGCAGGTATTCCGGCGGTTCGGCACCCTTTAAAACATATCCTTCGCCGAAGATTTCCACTTCCACCCGGTTTTCCAGTTCGCCCTTGTTTTCCATAAATTTTCCCCCTTGACCACTGCATTTCGGCAAAAAAGGGGAAAATTCCTCCCGGCTAGCTAATTTTTTCCCCGCGGATTTCCGCGCCGGCTTTTTGCGCCAGTTCGGTTGTAATTTTCTCGATGCGGGAGGCCACTTCCTCCACCGTCAGGGTCCGGTCGTCGGCCAGAAATTTCAAAGCAAAGGCCAGGCTGCGAAAGCCTTTTTTCACCTGCTCCCCTTCGTAAACATCAAACAGAGATACGGAGCGCAACAGCGGACCGCCGGCCCGTTTAATGATTTCCTCCACCGCCTGCGCCGGAACATCCCGGGGAACCACGACGGCCAGATCCCGCTCGACCGCCGGGAAGCGCGGCAGGGGCTCGTACTGCCGGCGCTCCTGGGCCAGGGCGGTGATTTTCGCAAAATCCATTTCGCAGGCCACCACCCGCCCGGTGAGTTCCAGGTTTTCCAGAACGTCGGGGTGGAGTTCCCCCAAAATACCGAGTTCCTCTTCCCCGCTGAAGATGCGGGCCGTCCGCCCCGGGTGGAACGACGGGTGGTTATTGACAGGGGCAAAGGAAAAGTGCAGACCGATCCTTGCCGCCAAAGTTTCGAAAACCCCTTTGAGGAAGTAATAATCAACCGTTAACCCGCGGTCGTTCCAGCCGCCGGCGATTTTCCCCGTGCCCGCGGCGGCCAGCATCAAGCGCTCTTCCGGGAGGGCGCGTGAGCGCGGGGAAAACACCCGCCCCAGCTCAAACACCGCCCCGTTTGTCACCCGCCGGTGAAAATTCCGCCGCAACACCTCCACCAGCCCGGGCAAAAGCCAGGTGCGCATGACGGAATGTTCTTCGCTCAATGGATTTTGCAGTTTTACCGCTTCCCGCAGGCTGCTTTGGGCAGGCAGGTTAAACCGGTCAAAAACCGCGGGGTTAACAAAGCTAAAGGTGACCACTTCCGTCAACCCGCAGCCGACCAGAATTTCTTTCACCTGGTCTGCCAGCGCTCGATCCCGGGTGCGGACTCCTAAAGTGCTCACCCCGCAGGGGAGGGTTCCCGGGATCCGGTTGTACCCGTACAGCCTGGCCACTTCTTCAATCAGGTCGATCTCCTGGTGAACGTCGTTCCGGTAACTGGGCACATTAACCAGCAATTCTTCACCCGCTTCATTTACTTCAAAATGCAGGCGGGATAGAGTCCGGGAGATTTCTTCCCTGGTGAGCGCAGTCCCCAGAACATGGTTAACCCTGGCCGGGCGCAGCACAATTTTTTCCGGCGCACGCCGGCCGGGATAATTATCGACCGCGCCGGCAACCACGTCCCCGGCCTGAATTTGCCGGAGCAGCTGGGCCGCCCTGGCGGCAGCCGGCAGGCAGCCTTCCCGGTCGATCCCCTTTTCAAACCGGACGGAGGCTTCCGAGCGCAGGCCGAGGGCTTTCGAAGTCCGGCGGATGCTCGTTGGGTTAAAGTGGGCCGATTCCAGCAAAACGTTGACCGTTTTTTCCGTCACCTCGGTTTCCAGGCCGCCCATGACCCCGGCAATCGCCACCGGCGCGGCGGCATCGGCAATCACCAGCATCTCACGAGTCAATTCCCGGGTCACTCCGTCTAAGGAAACCAGAGTTTCTCCTGCTTTCGCCGTCCGGACAATAATCCGCCCTTCCCGCAGCCGGTCGTAATCAAAGGCGTGTAAAGGCTGCCCCAGCTCCATCATGACGTAGTTGGTAATATCGACAATGTTGCTGATGGGGCGGATCCCGGCCGCCCGCAGCCTTTCCTGCATCCACAAGGGCGAGGGACCCACCCGCACGTTGGTAAACAGCCGCGCCACATACCGGCTGCAGAGTTCGGGATGGAGAATATCAACCCGCGTCCGCCCCTCGATCCCATGGGCCAGTTCGGCAACCTGCGGGGGATCGTAACGGAGAGGCCGGTTGAGGATGGCCGCCACCTCGCGGGCGACGCCAAGCATGGACAGGCAGTCGCCCCGGTTGGGGGTGATTTCCAGTTCCAGGATAACGTCGTCCAGGCCTAAAAGAGGCTTTGCATCCGTCCCGACGGGTGTATCCGGCGGCAAAACCATTATGCCGTGGGCCTGGTCAGCGGGAATGTATTTGGGATCAAACCCCAATTCCTGCCATGAACATAACATGCCCCGCGATTCCACGCCTCTAAATTTCGCCTTTTTAATTGGCAGCCCGCCGGTCAGGCGCGCCCCCTCCACCGCCAGCACGATGACCTGACCTTCTTCCACATTGGGGGCGCCGGTGACAATTTGCACGGGCTCTCCGGCCCCCAGGAAAATCCGGCAGATGACCAGCTTATCGGCGTTGGGGTGGGGTTCTATTTTGACGATCCGCCCGGTATAGATCTTTTGAATGTCTTTGCCGGGATAATGGATTGCTTCCACCGCCAGTCCGGCGAGGGTCATTTGTTCGGCCAGCTCTTCCGGCGGAAGATCGATCTCGACAAATTCCCGCAGCCACTTTAAAGAAACGCGCAAACTCCTCTAACCCCCTCTTAAAACTGCTCTAAAAACCGCAGGTCGTTGTCGAAAAACAGCCGCAGGTCGTCAATCCCGTATTTAAGCATGGTAATCCGCTCGATGCCCATGCCGAAGGCGAAGCCGGTGACTGCTTCGCTGTTGTAGCCGGACATCTCCAAAACCCGCGGGTGGACCGAACCGCAGCCCAGAATTTCCAGCCATCCGGAGTAGGAGCAGACGCGGCAGCCGCGGCCCCCGCACATTACGCAGGAGATATCCATTTCCGCACTGGGCTCGGTAAAGGGGAAAAAGCTCGGCCGGAAGCGCG
>JBFMEJ010000121.1:0-5371 GCA_040753275.1 Bacillota bacterium | reverse complement strand
AGGCATTATCTCCACTATAGTCACCTGCGCTCCCAGGGCGGCAAAAATAGAGGCAAACTCACAGCCGATAACGCCGCCCCCGATAACCACCAGTCTTTCCGGAACGCTATCCAGTTCCAGGGCCTCATCAGATGTGATTACCTGTTTGCCGTCGTAACCCAGAGAAGGAATTAAAGCCGGGTCAGTGCCGGTAGCCAGGATAATGTTCTCAGCTGCAAGTTCAATTAGGGCAACATCCGGCCCTTCCACCTTTACCCTGCCGGGAGCCAGCAAACGGGCAGTGCCTCTAAACAAATCTACTTTATTTTTCTTTAAAAGATAATCAATGCCCTGCACCAGGCGGCGTACCACCTGGCTTTTGCGCTCCATCAGCCTGTTGAAACCCAGCTTTACGGTACCGGTTTCAATCCCAAAATCGGCAGCCCGGCAGATATCCGCATACAGGGCGGCGCCAGCGGCCAGCACCTTCGTCGGTATACAGCCCCGGTTCAAACAGGTGCCGCCCAGCTCTTCTTTTTCTACCAGCGCAACGCGGGCACCCAGTTGAGCCGCCCGGATCGCAGCCACATAACCACCCGGTCCGCCGCCGACAACCACCACCTTGTAACTCAAACTCAAACCAGTCCCTCCAATATAGCTTTAGAGATTGCTTCGCTTTGCTCGCAATGACATTATTAAATGATATTTATTACCCTAATAAACATACAGCCTGCCATACGGTCGGCTGGAAACCGGTAGAAGCTTCACAAAAGGCTCTTCCCGCACCACCTGGTAATCTAACCCGAAACAATCGCAATATTCCTTTAAAAACTTAGCCAGAATATTCTCATCGCCGTCGTCCAGTTCCAGGATCGCCACCTCTTTGCCCAACTTGTGTGGTTCGACTGAGCCACGTAGATAAATCACTCCACCGTGCATCCCGGTGCCCAGGTAGTCCCCGGCCAGCGGCTCCCCCTGTTCCCGCTCCAAGCCAAGCAAGATCAGGATGCCTCCGGCCATGTACTCTCCCAAAAAATCCCCGGCTGTGCCGCCGGCAATAATAACCGGTATCTGCCTTTTATACTCCTTCATGTGAATGCCCACCCGGTAACCTACGTCGCCCCTGACATAAAGCTTGCCGCCCCGCATACCGTAACCCAGGACATCACCCGCACTGCCGTGCACCACCACGGTACCGGCATTCATGGTATTGGCGACACCGTCCTGGGCATTGGCGTGCACAGCAACTGTAGGGCCGTCCATAAAAGCCGCCAGGTCGTTGCCCGGCACACCGTTTATTACAATATTAACCGGAAGGCTAATACCAGTTCCGATATAGCGCTGGCCGTTTACATTATCAAGAATAAACTCCTTTTCCCCGGCCGCCGCGGCCTCCTTAATCATCTGGTTTAAATCCCGGTAATGAACCCCTCTGGCATCGATCTGCATTTTTATTCTCCATCCTTTTCGATAGCTTGAAAAGTTTTTTTCACCGGCCGATAGTGCATTCCGAGATTGCTTCGCTTCGCTCGAATGACAGAAGAAACGCACCCCTAACGGCCGGCTGGTTTGATCCCCAATATTTCCAAATCAACCTCGGAGAGGCCTACCCCCCGCAGCCTTTCCCGGCTGCCCCTTAAACTTTCGATGGCGTTAACCCCCAGGGCGCCGAGAATTTCCTTCAGTTCCAGGGACCAGCCGCGAATCAAATTATTTAACCGCTCAGCTCCCTCATCGGGATCCAGCCGGCGCACCAGTTCCGGCCGCTGGGTGGCAATGCCCCAGGAACAGTTGCCGGTATAGCACTTCTGGCAAACCCGGCAGCCCAAAGCAATCAGGGCAGCCGTCCCGATAGCCACCGCATCGGCGCCCAGGGCAATGGCCTTAGCCACATCGCCGGAGTGCCTGATGCCGCCGGCAGCAATAATTGAGACCCGGTTGCGGATTCCTTCCTGACGCAGCCTGTCGTCCACAGCGGCTATGGCCATTTCAATGGGAATTCCAATGTGATCCCGGATAATGGTGGGAGAAGCTCCTGTACCGCCGCGCAAGCCGTCTAAGTAAATCATATCGGCGCCGGCCCGCGCAATACCGCTGGAAATTGCCGCCACATTATGCACGGCTGCTATTTTAACGCTGACCGGCTTGGTGTAACCGGTAGCTTCCTTCAAGGCATAAATCAGCTGGGATAAATCTTCAATAGAGTATATATCATGATGCGGTGCCGGCGAAAGGGCGTCGGTACCGACCGGAATCATGCGGGTCTCCGAAACTTCCTGGTCCACCTTCTCTCCGGGCAGGTGCCCTCCAATGCCGGGCTTTGCTCCCTGACCGATTTTGATTTCAACAACTGCCGCCTGGTTCAGATAAGTGCTGTCCACACCGAACCGTCCGGAAGCACACTGGACAATGATATTGCTGCTGTAAGGATACAGGTCTTTGTGCAATCCGCCCTCACCGGTATTCATCAAGATACCGCTTTCATAGGCCGCTCTGGCCAGAGCCCGGTGGGCATTTAAACTGATCGAGCCGTAAGACATGCCGGCAAAAATAATCGGGGTTTCGATCCGGATCTGGGGAGCAATTTTCGTTTTTAATTTCACCGTACCATCAGGCAGTTGATCAAATTCCAGCGCTTCCGGCTTGCCGCCCAGGTAAGTGCGCAGTTCCATTGGTTCACGCAGAGGGTCAATGGAGGGATTCGTCACCTGGCAGGCATCCAGCACCATATGGTCGAAGTAACTGAAATATGGCTTATCGTTGCCCATACCGGTCAGCAACATGCCGCCACTCTCGGCCTGCCTCATGATATTCTTACGGTACTCAGGCAGCCAGAAGCTGTTATCTTTAAAATGCAATGTATTTTTCTCAATGGTAATGGCCCCTTCCGGACAGAATGTAGCACACCGGTGACAGGCTGCACATTTTCTATGGTCGGCAACCACCCGATCCTCAAAACTTAACGTTCCAAAACCGCAATTGAGTACACACCGTTTGCAGCGGCGGCAACGCTCATAGTCAATGCGTACCAGGAATTCAGCCGGAATCCAACTGCTCATATCCCTTAAAGTCCCTCCTCCAGTTCAGCAATAATCGGCTCGCCTGCCCTGGCCGCCCAAACCCTATCCGGCTCCGGACAGATCTCCCGGATAGCACTTTCTTCACTGGCCATAAATACCAGATCATCTTTAACCCCGCAGGTCATCGGCCGCAACTTAATGCGGTCGTTCAACCCGATCATAGCCCGACTGTGCGCCACGATAAAACTAAAAGGACCGTTAATCAGGGCCGACCCGTAAACCTGACGTAAGGCAGTATATGTCGCCTTTTCTTCCTCCGCCATGCGGTCAATATCTTTCCAGAAAGGTGCCGCCAGCACCCGGCAGGTAGTCTCAAAGGGAACTTTTTGACGCCGGTATAAAAGGTCAAACAGGTAGGCCACCACTTCGGTATCGGTCTGCAGTTCGCACTTGTAGCCGAACATTTCAAGGTAACGCTTATTAATCCCGTACGATGAAATCTCTCCGTTATGCACCACCGACCAGTCCAGCAAACAAAAAGGATGGGCACCACCCCACCAGCCCGGGGTATTGGTCGGAAAACGGCCGTGACCTGTCCACAGGTAGGCTTCGTATTCATCCAGGCGGTAGACCCAGCCGATGTCTTCCGGAAAACCCACTCCCTTAAAAGCACCCATATTCTTGCCGGAAGAAATTATAAATGCACCTGGAATACCGTTGTTGATATTCATTACCACCGATACCACAAAGTCCCGTTCATCTGAAGCACATCCGCACTGTTCCGGCCGGCCGGGCTGTACCTGCAAGAAGTAACGCCAGAGTACGGGCGGATCGGTTATTCTCGCCACCGGCCTGGTCGGTATTGGTTCGGCCCGGTCGATGATAAAATTTTCTTCCAGGTAGCACTCCGTATCCTCACGGCTCTGGTGGTTGTGGTAAAGCACGTGAAAAGCATAATGGCTTTTGAATTCGGGATAAATACCGTAAGCAGCAAATCCTCCTCCCAGGCCGTTAGACCGGTCATGCATCAAAGCAATGGACTTAATTATAATATCCCCGGTCATGCACCGGCCCTTGGTACTGATAATGCCGCTGATGGCACAACCGGAGGGGTTTCTAGGAAACTCTCCTCTCATCGCCGAAAAGCACCTTCCTTAAAAATTTCTAGCCCATTAAAAATAAAAAGGACTACTCTATAGAACACCATTCTCCTGGTGAAGCTATAGATGTAGGCCTCATTGCCCAAACTTTTCCGGATACGGCGCTGTACCCACTATTTACTTTTTAAACTAAAATTTCGTTAAATACTCTTCCAGTTCCCAGGGATGAACCTGCAGCCGGTAGCGCTCCCATTCAATCAGCTTGGCCTCGCAAAACCGCTGAAAAACGTGTCTTCCCAGGGCCTCCTGAATAACTTTATTGTTTTTCAGTTCAAGCACCGCTTCGTAGAGACTCCCCGGCAAAGTACCGATACCCTGCTGGCGCCGCTCCTCCTCAGTCATCTCGTAAATATTCCGGTCGCAGGCAGGCGGAGGCGCTATTTTCCTTCTAATCCCGTCCAGACCGGCTTTTAAGCAAACCGCCAGGGCCAGGTAAGGATTGCAGGTAGGATCGGGATTGCGCAACTCAATCCGGGTGGACTGGCCCCGCTTGGCCGGTACCCGGATCAGCGGGCTGCGGTTCTGGCTGGACCAGGCAATATATACCGGCGCCTCATATCCCGACACTAAACGTTTATAAGAATTTACAATCGGGTTCGTAATAGCCGTTATGGCCCGGATATGGTGCATCAGACCACCGACATAATAAAACAGCTCCTGACCCAAACCGTCCTTCCCTGCCGGGTCAAAGAAAGTGTTCTTTCCATTCCTCATTAGCGATTGGTTTAAATGCATACCCGAACCGGCAATGCCGAAAAGCGGCTTCGGCATAAAAGAAGCGTGCAGGCCGTGCCGCTGGGCAATGGTACGTACGACAAACTTAAAAGTGACTACTTTATCCGCTATATCCAGAGCATCGGAATACTTAAAATCAATTTCGTGCTGGCCGGGAGCCACCTCATGGTGAGACGCTTCAATCTCAAAGCCCATCTGCTGTAAAGTAATAACCATATCCCGTCGCGCATTCTCACCGAGATCAACCGGCGTCAGATCAAAATAACCAGCCCGGTCATGGGTTATGGTAGTCGGTTTTCCTTCCTGGTCCACGTGAAAAAGAAAGAATTCTGCTTCCGGCCCCACGTTCATGGTATAGCCGAGTTCCTTCGCTTCTTTCAAAGCCTTTTTCAGGACATAACGCGGATCCCCCTCAAAAGGCGTGCCATCCGGGTTGTATATATCGCAAATCAACCGGGCCACTGCCCCATCCCTGGG
>JBFMEJ010000120.1:0-5380 GCA_040753275.1 Bacillota bacterium | reverse complement strand
GGTTGATACAAAAAGGAACCATTGGCCATTTGCAGGCCCAACAGGTGGTCCACCGGAGATTTACTGTTTTTCTCCCATTGCCGCGGGTCCTCACCTGCTGCCCTTAAGGCTAAAATCACCCGTGCGTCTGAACTGGCGTCGCCTGCGTTACCCCAGACGGGGCTCCAGAAAAACCCGCCGTCATCAGCCTGGCAGCTTTTTAAAAATTCGAGGGCGTTTCTTAAAGGCGTTCCTTCGCTTTTATCGGTTTCCCCAAGGGCGATTAGCGCCCGGACTGCGTCGGCGGTGTCGTTTGAATCACTTGGTTTACCCCACTTGTCATTGGGGTCCGCAGTATAACCCCAGCCGCCTTTGCCGTTTTGGTCGTCGCTGTTTTGAGCATTGATCAACCATTCTTTTGCCTTATCCGCATTGGGAATTTGCACCCCGGCGGCTTTGAGCGCCAGAATCGCCCAAATATGGGCGTTGATCAGGTTAGCTTCATCGTTTTTACCAAAGTGACCATTAGTGTTATCCTGGGCTTCCGTCAGCTTTCCGATCAGGTTTACGCCGCCAAAATCAGTCAACTTATCCCGCCAGGAACTGTCATAATAAGCTGCTGCGGCGACAGACATGGTAACGCGGGCATAGTCGGTCAACCCCTTAAAGTATGTAGACTTATCCCCGCCAGAACCTCTGATATATTCTTCCAGATAATCTAAATGGCTTTTACCGTTGCGCTGCCAGGCTCCGTCCACCGGGTTTAATCCAGCGGCGGCGATGGCCGTGACCGCCCATTCGCCGGCTTTTTCGCCCAGGCTGCCGTTGTCGCTCTGCCGGGACCTGAGCCAGACTAAAGCTTTTTTCACTGGATCATTCCGGGCCACTTCGGGATAAATCGCCAGCGGCAATTCGGCGCGGTAAACCTGCGCGTCGACCGTGTAGGTGGCGTAAAAGACGGTGATAATGCTGTCCCACGTCTTCAGAGAATCCGGCCAGGAAAAGCATGGTGTATAAGTGAGAGTATCGCCATTATAAACATAGCTGCCGGCCGTATCATTGGTTTGTCCCCAGGTTACGCCGTTGCCGCACGGTAACCAGTTGCCGGTAGCTTCATCATAAACCTCTGCTCTCACGGTGGCAGTACTCTCTGTCGGGTAAAGAACGTTCTCCCCCTGGACGACGGTTAACCGGAGGGGATTGGTTGCGGCGATGCCCATGGAAACCGGGGCAGCCAGCCACAAAAGACTAAGGACAACCAGTAGAGTAAGGGCGAAAAATCGGTTGGGCCGCATTCTTGTTTTTTTCTCCTTTCTCTAAAATCAGGTGCAGAGAGTGGCGCAACTGGTGTTAACTTTAAAAATTCGCGCAAAACATCAAAAGCACTACGGATAAATGAAAAACCTTCCGCCGGTAGATGCAGAAGGTTTTTTTCAAGGACGATCACCTCCCTATCTGCCGTAGGTCATGCGGTGACTTTGAATGGGCAAGGTTTCCTGGCTCATGGATCGTCGCTCTTCCTGCGCCTTCCCGGGTGAGTTCCCAGTGGCTTTGCAGCAGGTCGGCTCCCCAATTACAGTGGCGGGACCGCGTCAGATTTTCACTGACTTCCCTTGGACCCATTTCCATTAATTTGATTGTTTGATTGTTGAAATTATAAACTAATTTTTCCTGGTTGTCCAGTATGTTTATGGAAAAATGTTTTAAAAAATAACAAGCCCGGCAACAACGGCGGCAATGGCCCAGGGCGTGGGCCCGGGATCAGATCAGGTCGATGATGACCGCCGTTTCCTCGCACTTCGGAAACTTGGGGCAGTTGATGCAATCCTTCCAGACCTTTTGCGGCAGCTCTTCCTTGGGAATGATCCGGAAGCCGCACTTGACGAAGAACCCCTCCTGGTAGGTAAGGGCGAAGATCCTGGGCAGCTCCAGTTCCCTGGCTTCGGCCAAGAAGGCCTTGACCAGGGTGCGGCCGATGCCCTGCATGGTGTAGTCCGGGTCGACGGCCAGGGCGCGGATTTCCCCCAGGTCTTCCCAGATAATGTGCAGCGAACCTGCCCCTACCAGGCGGCCGTTTTCTTCCGCCACGGTAAACTCGCGCAATGCCTCGTACAGGACGGCGCGGGGGCGGGCCAGCATGAGATCCCTTTCCGCATAGTAGCTGATCAGGCCGTGGATAGCCTCCACGTCGCTGAGTTTTGCTTTCCTGATGCGCAATCTTTTCACCGTTCTTTCATGCATTTTTTACGTAGCGCACGGCGTTGCGGAAGATAGCCAGCCCGTGCGGCTCGCCGACGAAATCACGGCGCCGCCAGTTGGGGTGCTGGGTATGCTCCACAAACCTTTCGGGATGCGGCATCAGGCCCAAAACCAGGCCGGTCGGGTCGCAGAGGCCTGCAATGGCATTTAACGAACCGTTTGGGTTCAGCGGGTAATCCTGCGTGGGCCGGCCGTTTTCGCCGGCGTACCGGAAAACGACCTGCCCGGCGATTTTCTTTAAAGTCTCCGGTCCGGCGTAAAACTTCCCCTCCGCGTGGGCCACCGGAAGGTTCAGGCATTTTCCGGCCAGCCCTTCGGTAAATATGCAGGGGGCGTTCTCCGTAAACAGGGTTACCCACCGGCACTCAAAGCGGCCGCTGTCGTTGCCGACCAGGGCGGCACTGACCTCACCGATTTTTCTGTCCGGCAGGATGCCGGTGCGCACCAGCACCTGAAAGCCGTTGCAAATGCCCAGGATGGGCTTGCCGGCGGCGAGAAACTCCACCAGTTGCTCCTGCAAAAAAGATGTTAATTCCACCGCCAGGATTTTCCCCGCGTGAACGTCGTCTCCGTAGGAAAAACCGCCGGGAATGGCCAGGATTTGATAGTCGGCCAGTTTCTCTTCTTTGTTCCGCAATCTATTTATATGCACCAGGCGGCAGTCTCCGCCCGCTTTTTCGAAGGCGGCGAAGGTTTCCAGATCGCAGTTGGTGCCGTCCGTGCGTAAGACGCATACCTTTGGTTTCATGCCGGCAACATTCCCTTCTCGATCTAACCGAATCTAGCCAAAAACTTTCAGCATCGGTTTTTTCCACGCTTCTTTTAATTCGTTTAAATCCACCCGGAAAAGTTCTTTTCCCTCCTGGCAAACCACAATCTGCTGCTCCGGGAGAGTGGCGCCGATAGGCAGGCAGGGAACGCCGGCAAACAGCTCTTCGGCAGCTTTTCCACCGTCTTCGCCCCCGCCGTCCGCCAGTTCCACCACAAAACAGCCGGCGGTTTCGTTAAACAAAAAGAAGTCGGGCCTTTCGCCGGCCGGAATGTCGATCCGGGCTCCCATGCCCCCGCCGAAGCACATCTCGGCCAGGCAGGCCGCCAGGCCCCCTTCGCTGATGTCGTGACAGGCCAGCACTTTTCCGGCGGCAATGGCCCGGTGGACCGCCGCCAGCACCCGCGGGAGCGTCCCGAGATCGACCCGGGGGAGGTTTTTGCCCAGATACCCGGCCAGGTCGTAGTAGACGGAGCCCCCCATTTCCGCGGGGTTGCGCTTCCCGACCAGAACCAGGATACTGCCGGCGCGCTTGAAATCGGCGGAAGCCGTCTTCGTAACGTCCGGCAGGCGCCCGAAAGCGGATACGCAGAGCACGGGCGGGATTTTCAGCACCAGGTCTTTCGTCCGGTAGGTGCTGGACAGGCTGTCTTTGCCGGAAATAAAGGGCATGCCGGTGGCGCGGGCGAAGTCCACGCACGCATCCACGGCCCTGTCCAGGGCGCCCAGGGATTCTTCGTCCGGGAAGGGCCAGATGAAGTTATCGATGAGCACCGTTTCCCGCGGATCGGCGCCGGCGGCGACGGCGTTGGCGGCGGCCTCGGCGGCGGCCCACAGGCTGCCGTAATAGGGGTCAATCTGATTAAGCACGGGGTTTAAGCCGTGGCTGATCACCACCGCTTCCCGCCGCCCGTACAGCGGTGTCAGCAAAACCGCGTCGTTGGGAGCGTCTCCGGCCGTGCCGCCGTATGGAGGCAGGGCGTTGGACCCCTGCACCCCGTGGTCGTACATGCGTACGATCGGCTCCTTCGAGCAGACGTTTAAGTGGCCCATAACCCGGCAGTAAAGGGTTGCCCAGTCTTCCGGCAAAGCAAGGGCGGGTTCCTCGCCGGCCGGTTCCTGCCAGGAGGCCCGCATTACTCTCGGCGGCAGGCCGTGATGGAGGAATTCCATGTCCAGATCGCAGACCGTTTCGCCCTGGTAGGTGACCACCAGGCGCCGGTCGCCGGTAAATTCACCCAGCACGGTCGCTTCCACGTTGAACCCGCGGCAGATTTCCAGAATCCTTTCCAGATTTTCGGGCGCCACGGCCAGCACCATTCTCTCCTGGCTTTCGGAAACCCAGATTTCCCAGGGCTTTAAACCGGAATATTTGAGGGGGGCGCGCTCCAGCTGCACCCGGACCCCCGTTTGGGCCCCCATTTCGCCCAAAGCGGAGCTAAACCCCCCTGCCCCGCAGTCGGTGATGGCCCGGATAAGCCCGGCCGCGCCGGCCTCCAGGATGGCGTCGCTCATCCTTTTTTCTTCGATGGGGTGGCCGATCTGCACGGCGCTGGCGTTTACTTCTATGGTCCTTTCCGTCATTTCGCCGCTGGAAAAGGTGGCCCCGTGAATTCCGTCGCGGCCCGTCCGTCCGCCGATGACCAGGGCGAGGTCGCCGGGGCGGGGTTTTCCCTTTTGGCACCGGTCTTTCGGTAAAATTCCATAGGCTCCGACGATGACCGTCGGTTTGGCGCGGAAATCCCGGTGAAAGTGCACCGAACCGTTGTTGGTCGGGATGCCCATCCGGTTGCCGTAGTCGCGTACGCCGGCGACCACCCGTCGGAGCAGGTAATGGGGGTGCAGGCAGCCGGGGGGGATGTCTTCCCGCGGGGTGTCGGGGGGAGCAAAGCAAAACATATCGGTGGAGGCGATGACCCGGGCTCCCTGGCCGGTGCCCATGATGTCCCGGAAAACCCCGCCGCTGCCGGTCATGGCGCCCCCGTACGGCTCAATGGCCGACGGTGAATTGTGGGTTTCCACTTTCCCGCAGATGGCCCAGCCGTGGTAAAATTCCATCACACCGGAATTGTCTACAAAAGCGGACAGAACCAGGGGGTGGCTGATCTCTGCCGTGGCCTGCTGCAACCTCTTTAAGAGCGGGGTTTTTTCCTCCCCGTTAACGATCAATCTGGCTTTAAAAGTTTTGTGTACACAATGTTCGGACCAGGTCTGGGCGATGGTTTCCAGTTCGCAGTCGGTGGGGTCCCGGCCGGAGGCCCGGAAATAATCTTGAATGGCCCGCATTTCCTCCAGGTTTAAAAAGAGCTTGTCCCGGCTGAGTTCCAGCAGTTGCTCGTCGTCCATCTCCCGGATAGGAATGGTTTGCGTGCG
>JBFMEJ010000119.1:0-5401 GCA_040753275.1 Bacillota bacterium | reverse complement strand
CCGCAGTTCCTTGATCTGTTTTTCCAGCTTGATAATCTCCTGATAATTGGCCAGGGAGATTTCGATCGCCGGCAAAAGGCTTGCCTCATCAACGGGTTTGATCAACAGGGCGGCCACCCGGGCGTCCTTGGCTTTTTCCAGCAGCCCCGGAGTCTGGGCTGCGGCCAGCACAATCACCGGGGCCAGTTTATCTTCGTGAACAATCCTGGCCACTTCCAGGCCGTCCATACCCGGTAATTCGGCGGCGATAATCAACAGATCCGGCTGCCGGCTCCTGATCAGTTTCAAGGCGCTTAAACCATCGCCCGCCTCGCCGATCACCCAGTAGCCCGACCGGGTTAAGATCGCCTTGATGTTTTTTCGCCAGGCAGCGTCGTTATCTACCACAACTATACGATTTTCCGCCATGGAGAAACCTCCTAAAACGGATGTCAGAGGTCGGAGGTCAGAAGTCAGAAAAGAAAACCCCGGGCGAAAGAAAAATGATGAACATCAGGTTGATCAATACGGGAAGAAAAATGCCCTCTTTACCAGGTTTAGCGAAAACCTGCCGAGGGCACCCTTGCCTCCCTAGATACACCGTTGTATCTAATCTACCCATTAAGATGCCTTTATTATAACCCTACGCCTTGTTGAAAGCAATACCCTTTAGTCAACTGGCGAAAATTTCTTCGACCTCTTCCGCATCCACATCCATAATGTAACGGATGCCCGTAATTTCCGCCGCTTCCCTGGTGAGGGCGGCCACATCGTCGCGGGTGAGATAAGACAGGGCAAACTTGCGGGCGCCGCACATGAACTGCCGCAACCCTTGGGCCAGGCGTTCAAAGTAGGTGTAAACCCCGATGGCGCCTACGGGCAGCCGGGCGAAGGCTTCGTCGCCCAGTTTTTCCTTCAGCTCGGCAGCGGCGATAAAGACCTGCTCCAGGGTATCCCCGTACTTCTTGTATTCGTTGGGAACCTTGCCGGATTTAACGGCCTCGCCCACCGTTTTGCCGACCATTGCCGCCGCCAGGGGAGAACGGGCAATTCCGACCGCCTTCGTGTAGGGAGCCCCGATGGCCAGCCCTTTAAAGATCAAATCCTCCAGGGCAAAACCGCCGGCAATAGCCACGGGCGGGATGTAGGCGCCCTTGGCGGCCAGCTTATCCAGGTATTTTACCAGCAGCGCCTGAAGATAAACGGTTGGCACGCCCCATTCGTTCATCATCCGCCAGGGGCTCATGCCTGTGCCGCCGCCGGCTCCGTCCACCGTCAACAGGTCGAGGCGGGCATCGGAAGCGAACTTCACCGCCCGGGCCAGATCGGCGGGACGATAAGCGCCCGTTTTCAAGAAAACGTATTTGGCGCCTGCTTTCCGCAGTTCTTCGACGCGGGCCAGGAAAGATTCATACTCCACCATCCCAATGCGGGAATGACGCTCAAACTCGCTAAACGCACCTGCTTTAAAAGCAGCCTGGACCTGCGGGTTTTCCGGATCGGGCAAAACGATGTATCCGCGGCTCTTCAACTGCAGGGCACGCTCCAGCGTCTTCAGCTTGACCTCCCCGCCGATGTCTTTCGCGCCCTGGCCCCATTTGAGCTCGACGGCCTCGACATTTAATTTTTCGATGGCGTACTCCTGAACGCCTAACCGGGTGTCCTCCACGTTGGCCTGGACGGCAAGAAAACCTTTATCTCCGGACCACATCTGGAAGTCCTTGACCCGCCGGGAAAGAGCCGGGGAATGAACAACCCGGCCGTTTTTAATTTCTACTTCCGGGTCCATGGCGCAAACGTTTTCCCCAATGACGATTCCTACGCCCGAGATGGCCGCCCCGGCCGCCAGGTGGTCCCAGTTATTGGCGGCCACGTTGGTCGAGCCCATGGCGGCAATCACGATCGGCAGAGCCAGCTTGAGATCGCCGTTCGCGCCCACGGCGGTTTCCAGGTTGACCGCCGGGAAAATTGCTTTGTCGGGATCGGGATCGATCCCGAAGGCGCCTACCGCCGTTCCCATGATGTTAAAATGCGAATAATCTACCGGGTAATCTTTCTGCGACGCGGAAGTAGTTTTTCCAAACGGCTGGGGATAAAGGACTTCCTTTCCCCGGACGGCGGACTTCCCGACCTCGCAGAGGCCCGGACAGCCGTCCAAGCAGGTTACGCACATTCCGCTAAAAGGGCATTGCGCGTCGCCCGTGCGCGACCTGGTGAGCGTGGCCGCGCTGGCGTTAATACCTTTACTGTATCCCATTTTTCCATCCTCCTAAAACATTGTGGCGCTGCCGTGCTGCTTATAAAAAGGCAGCCTGTGTGGTTTCTCTTTTTTCTTTTTCTTTTTGGTCTCCTCTTTTTGCTTTTTTCTTCCCTATCTCTCTCTTCCCTATATCTCTTCCGCTCTCTTCTCTTTCCTGTTTCTGGAATAGCTACTCTCTACCGAATCTATACCCAACCCTCCCCCTTTTGCTCATGTTTTTGCAAGATTAATAATTAGCCAGGTATTCGTCCAGTTCCCACTGGTGCACCTGGGTTTCGTAGCGCTCCCATTCGGCTTCCTTTACCTTCCGGAAAAGCCCGGTAATCTGTTCGCCCAACACCCCGCAGACCAGTTCATCCCGGCTCAGGGCGCAAAGGGATTCGCCCAAATTGCGGGGAAGCCGTCGTTCCTTTTCGCCGGCAAATTCCTTCTTTTCGCGCGCGGGAAAATCATCAAGCGCAGGCGGAAGCTCCAGCCGGCGGGCGATTCCGTCCAGGCCGGACGCCAGGGCGACGGCAATCACCAGGTAGGGATTGGCCGCGGCGTCGGGGCTGCGCAGGATAATGGGCGACAGCGCTTCCCGCTGGTTCGGGACCCGGATCATGGTATTCCGGCTGCTGTTCGACCAGCCCGCGATGGCCGGAGCCAGCTCGCTGAACGCCAGGCGCTTGTAGCTGTTCACCAGCGGGTTGGCGATGGCCGTTAAGGCGGCGGCATGTTCAATCAAGCCGGCGATAAACCAGCCGGCCGATTGCCGGGAAGCGTTTTCTTCCCCCGGGTGCAAGGACAAATGCAGATGCATCCCCGAGCCGTTCAGACGGGCAAAGGGTTTGGGCATAAAGGAGGCGTGCAGGCCGTGGCGCTGGGCAATGGTCCGCACCACAAACCGGAACGTGGCGATCTGATCGGCCATCGTCAGGGCGTTGTCCTCTTTGAGAAAAATCTGGTGCTGACCGGGGGCGATTTCGTGGTGGGAAGAGGAAACGTCAAAACCCATTTCCTTTAAGGTTAAAACCATGTCGCGCCGGGCGTTTTCACCCAAATCCACGGGCGTCAAATCGCAATATCCGGCCTGGTCGTGGGTAACCACCGTCGGTTTGCCCTGCTGGTCCAGGTGAAAAAGGAAAAAATCCATCTCGGCGCCTGCCTGCAGGCCATAACCGGCCTCCCGAGCCGCTTTCAGCACTTTTTTGAGCACGTGGCGGGAACAGGCGCCAAAGGGTTCTCCCTGCGGGGTAACCGCATCGCAGATTAACCTGGCCACCGCTCCTTCCCGCGGACGCCAGGGAAAAACCACAAAAGTGGCGGGATCGGGCAAAAGGTAAATATCCCTGGTCCGGTTGCCCACCAGCCCCTCGAGGACGGAGCTGTCGAAGGAGATCTTTCCTTCCAGAGCCCGGGGCAATTCGTCGACAGTGACGGCAATATTTTTAAAAACCCCGAAAATGTCGGTGAACTGCAGCCGGATAAACTGAACGTTGTACTCTTTCGCTTTCTCCAGGACGTCTTCCCTGGTGTAAGCGGACCGCATCTTCACCACCTCCCAAAACCTTCGCCGCCGGGCTGTTTCAGGTGTCGGCCCGCTTAAGCCGCAGCTCTTCCGCGGGCAGACCTCTAAAATTCCGGCCAAAAGAAAACGCCCTCGGACAGGCCCTGAAAAAAAACCTGCCGGAGGACGTCACTGCCCTCAAATAATTATTTACAGTGAGTTATTATATCAGTTCGACCAAAAAATTCAATACCTTTTAACCAAGTATATTGTATACACATTTAGGGAAAGGGAAGTTTCCCACCAAAGCAAGTTGAAGAAACCCGAAGTTTATGTTATTTTTTGAGAAACGAAATACGGCCGGAAAAGTGTCCGGACCGGGCAGCCAGGCGTAGTGCTATAACTCGATCCCATAGGAATCTCTTTTTTCCAGTCTTCAAATTCAAAATTCACTGTGTCCGCTGTGGTTAAATTCCTTGCAAGGGGGGTGGCGGCGTGCCGGTGAGCCGCGTGGTAATTGCCGACAGCGATTTAAACTTCCGGCGGCAATTGAAAGATATTTTACGCCACGCGGGCTGCACGCTGATCAGGGAAGCCGGCGAGGGGAAAAGCGCCTTGCAAATCGTCTTTCAAACCGAACCGGACCTTGTCATCCTGGAGGACAGGATTCCCGGCAGCGAAGGGATCGATCTCGCGGAAATTATCGGGGAGCACCGGGTGGCCCCGGTGGTGCTGGCCGTAGAATTAAACCACCAGCAGAATCTGGAGGAGCTGGCCAGGAAAACCGGCGTCTACGGCCTCCTGACCAAACCGCTTCAGGAAACAAACATCCTCCCTGTCCTGGAAGCAGCCCTGGCCAACTTCGAACGGGTCGCCAGGTTGCAAAAAGAAGTGAAGGACCTGCGCAAGCAACTGGAAACGCGCAAGCTGGTCGAGCAGGCCAAGGGTTTGCTCATGGAGAAAAAGGGCTTCAGCGAACAGGAAGCTTACAAATATCTGCAAAAAATCAGCATGGACCGCTGCCTTCCCCTGGCCCGGGTGGCCCGGCAGGTGATTCTCACTTTGAAAAACTAAATTTTAAGCCACATTATTCCATATCTGGAGGGCAGGAAAAAGAAGATTCCTGTGGATTAAATTTATGGGCGAGTACAATAAAAAGGAAGGTTTTCCTACCTGGATCAAATTATTACGACAGTGGCGGCCGGCCGAAAAACCTCAGCCCCGGGGAGAAATTTGCCGCTGGCCGGTTTATGTGGAAACGGCCCGGTATAAAAGGCTGGCTGGCTACCTGGAGGGCGTCTTTCGCACAGACAACGCCCCGGGGGCTTTTGACGAACCCGCTCCTTTCCCCGCAACAGTAATCAGCAGCTTAAAAAATCTTTTCCGGAAAAATTCCCGCCTGAGCGAGGACCGCCTGCTCGCCGCCCTGGCGCCGGCGGCGGCCGCCCTGGCGCAAACCCCGGAAAAACTGGCCCGCGATCTGGTGGCCGGAGGGTACCTGGGGCGCTGGGTGCGCCTGCGGCCCGATGAAAAATCCGTTGCTGGCGTGGAGTACGGCCCCCTGGAAGGGCTGGTCGGGGTGCTGGAGGCGGAGAGAAAAGATCTGCTGGCGGAAAACCGGAAGTGGGCGCAGGAAATCCGGGCCGCCACAAAAGAACTGCAGCGGCGTTATG
>JBFMEJ010000118.1:0-5450 GCA_040753275.1 Bacillota bacterium | reverse complement strand
TGTCTACGGGGTAGCCCAGGGAGCGCAGAATTTTTTTATGCAGCTGGGCGTAATGGCCGGCCCGGCAGGGACCCACCCCGCCGCTGGTGACGATCAGCTCCACCCCTTGCGGGCAGGTCTCCAGGTAAGTGCCCAGGAGGATTTTGACCGGAAAACAGGCGAATTCCGGGGCGTACTTAACCCCCAGGTCGAGGGTGCGCTTGCTGGGCCGGGGCGGCATAATTACCTCGTTGCCCAGGTCGTTCATCAGCATTTTCAGTGCCCGCTGCGCTTCCGCAATGTGGGGAAAGGTGATTACCGGCATCAGGCAGCCGCCCCCTTTTTCCTTCTGACCATATCCGCAAAAGCTTCCAGGCGGGTGGTCATGCCGGCTTCGCCGCTGTGCTCGTCCACAGTTAAACTCATAAACGGGACGCTGGAGCGCTCCTTGACCAGCATTTCCATAAATTTATCCAGCATGGCGTCCGGCCCGCAGCCGAAGGCGGTGAGGTGGATGATTCCGTCTACCCCGCCGCGCTGCAAGAGAAACTGGGTAGCTTTATAGGCCAGGTCGCTAAACGTCCAGAAAAGCCGTTTGTCTAAAATATGCGGCTGCCTGGCCAGGGGTTTCGCCGGTAAATTTTCGGCGGTGACCGCCTTGATTCCCATTTTGGATAATTTATTTAATAGTCCGACACTGACAAATTGATCGTGAACAAGGTACGGGTAACCCAGGATGGCAAAAACGAGTTCCGTTTTTTTCCGGAGGAACTTGTCCGCGGATTTCTGGACCGCGGATCTATTTTTGAAAATTTCCAGGGCTTCCGGAGGCTGATAACCCGCCTGCAAAAGCGCGAAAAAGCGCCTTCCGGCAAGCATGGCTTTTGCGTAGGCCTGCGCTACGGCCGGCCATTTGGCGCCCAGGGCGCGGCCCGCATCGCTGTATGCGCGGAAGAGGGCGCCGGTTCCTTCGCGCACATCCATCCGGGCATCAATCAGCGGGGGAAGGTCCGTCAGAACGTGCCTGATCATATCCGGCAGCCCGAGAAACTTGGGACAGTAGGTGGTTTCGCCATTTAAGCAAACCACCCGGGGCACAAAAAGGTAGTCGACCCCTTTTTCGATCAGGTTCAAAACGTGACCGAAGTACAGCTTGATGGGCACGCAGGCATCCGCCAGTGCTTCTTTAACGCCGTAGTCCAGCGCTTTTTTGTTTGTTTTGCCGGAAGTGACGACCTCGGCGCCGATATTCCGGAAAAAGGTTTCCCACACCGGAAAGTACAGGTAATAAAGCAGGGTGCCTGGAATACCGACCCGGGCAGGCATGGCCGCACCTCCTGAAAACAGGAATTAGGGATTAGGGATTAGGGAATAGGGAATAAGGTTTACTTTTATTCCGATTTTAATGATCACAACGGAACAATAGAAGGTGCCCGGCACACAGCTCAGGTTAATTTTTTTGTTTTGAGCCGGGATCCGGCTGCTGGTTCCCAATATCTATTTTCATCTGTGTTCTCTGTATCCTCTGCGGTTAAATTTATATTATTGAGTATTTCTATGACTGCGGGGAAAATCCTCTTCCAAAAGGTTACAATTTTCGCCCGGGAAATTTGCTTTTTAAAACTTCCCAGCCTTTGGGGTCCTCTAAGCCCAGGCGCCAGACGGCGACGCCCCCCAGGTTGTACTTCACCGCCAGATCCAGCTTGCCCGCCCAACTGCTGGCGTTTTCAAAGTAAACTTCGTGGCGGGAGCCGTTTTCATCTACGTAGGTAAAATAGGGGACCTGCGCCCTTTCGTCCCAGCTGATCGGCTGCTGGTAACGGCGGGCGGTGGCCATGGCGATGGCGTACGAAATGTAGCGCGGCTCTTCCCGGTCCTCGTTCCAGTCAAACCCGTAGGCCGGGATGCCCAGGATGATCTTGTCGGGCGGAATTTCCCGCAAGACGCTGCAAATTACCTTTTCCACCCAAGGCAGCGAAGCCACCGGCCCCGCACCGCTAAAAACGCCGTGCTCGTCGTAGGCCATGATTACCACCTGGTGGGCGTAACGGCCTACCGTTCCGTAGTCGAAAGAATCGGACCAGCTTAAGCCCGTTTGTTCGTCCAGCCTCGCCGGGAGAGCCACCGAAAGGTAATATTGCCGGGGCGCCAGCGCATCCGCCAGTTCTTTAATGAATTGATTAAACAATTGCCGGTCACGCGGGTAGATGTTTTCTAGATCAATTTCTATGCCCGCAAAGCCATTCTCTTGAATGACGGCCAGCAGATTCTTGATCAGCGCCTGCCGGTTTTCCTTGCCGGCCAAAACCCGGTGGGCCGCTTCCCGTCCGTCGATACCTTTATTATATAACAGGTTATGAACGAGAGCCAGTACCTTTACGTTCTGTTCGCGGGCAGTTTTAACCAGCCTGCGCACTTCCTCCTGGATGACGTCCGCCTGCAGAATCAAATCGCCGTTTCCCCGGGGATCGAGCTGGTACCAGAAGGGCGCAACCTGGGTAAGGACACCGCTCTGGGCGGCCAGGACGGCTGCGGAAGAAGGCAGGGGGCCTTCCGCACCGGTGTAGTAACAATGGACAATTCGCGGCCGGCTGCTCTTCCTTTGCAAAAGGGCATCAATTGCCGCCCGGGTTTGGGGACCGACAATTCCATCCGCCCGCAGGCGGGCGTCTTTTTGCAGGCCGGTTACCGCCAGGGCGGTCAGGGGACCGAAATAGCCGGTTGGGGAAGCCTGGAAATAGCCCAATTGCTGAAGCTGTTCCTGCAAAGTGCGGACGTCTGCGCCGTAGTCGCCTTGCGCCAAAAGCCGGTTGGTCTGTCCGGGGGAGGAAAATCCGGAGGAAAAAATGAGGGCGGCGAAGCAAATCAGCAGGGTTGGCAGTTTTAGCCGGGAAAACATAATAGCCTCCTTTGCGGTAAACATTTTAACAAATTATATAAAATTTACCCCCGGGAGGCATTGCAAAATATCTGGCTTAAATGGGACAAGCTGGCAACCAGCAAACGCCGGGAGCGGCTGTGGGCGGAAATAGTAAAAAACCGGCGCCGTTAATAATGGCCGCCGGTGCTGTTAGACGGATGCTGAGGGAAGTGCCTTGCGAGCCGATTGACAATCGATTTAGTGGATGTCGATCCGGATCGGTTTTCGCCGGCCTTCCTCGCTTTTCGGAATGCGCACCTCCAAAATCCCGTTCCGGTAGCTCGCCCGGGCCTGCTCCGGTTTCACCTCGGCCGGCAGGGGGACGGTGCGGCTGAAAGTGCCGTAATACCGCTCGCTGTGGTAAAAATCGTCGTCCTTTAAGTCCTGGGCGCGCTTGAATTCTCCTCTGATGGTCAGGCTGTTGTCGGTGATCGAGACATCAATGTCTTCCTTCGACTCGATGCCCGGCAGCTCCGCCGTGGCCACCACCTCGTTTTCCGTCTGGTAAACGTCAACCCGCGGCCCGTACCCTTCCAGGCCCCAGCCGCCGCGCCAGCCCCGCCACCAGGGACCTTCCAGGAAACGGTTCATGTGTTGGCGCAGGGCGCTTAATTCACCAAAAGGATCCCAGCGCATCAAGCCCATAACTGAAAACCTCCTTGAAAATAGGGATTGGGAATTGGGAATTAGTGATTAGCCCTTTTCCCGGACATGCTTGTTTTCATATCTGAAATTAAATTTGCCCGGAAACAACCGCAAATATACGCATAATAAAAGCAGGAAAATAACCTTTGTGCAGCGAAAGTCGAATAATGGGGGAAGGGACAAAGGGACAAGGGAGATGATTTGCTTTGTGGATGAACCTGGAGCCGGCTATCCGGAAGGCACGGGAGGAATTCGGCCGGCGCGACCCGGAAGCAATGGCCTTCAACGCCCGGGTGTCCTTTGCCCGGGGAGAATTCGAAATACCGTTCCTGGGCGAAGCATACCTGGTCCGCCACCCGCAGGGAGAGGTTAGGTGCGTCCCGCAAGAACAGGAGGTACCTCTCCCCCTGCAGATTATTTTACTGCACTACCTCGCCCAGGCAACGCCGGCGGCCCCGGAAGGCAGGCTGGTCTCGTTTAAGGAATTGCCCGGCGGAAATATCTACGTGGGGCCTTTCACCAACCGGACGATCCGCCCCCTGCTGAAATACTTCGGCGCGCAGCCGGAAAAGCTCCTGGCGGCCGGCGCAAAATTAGGCGGAAAATCCGCCGGCGTTGGCGAGTTTTCCGTAACCGTGCCCGCTTTGCCGAAAATTCCCGTCACCTTTGTCATCTGGCCCGGCGACGAGGAATTTCCTCCTTCCGGAAATATTCTCTTCGATTCCTCCGCCGCCAGGCACCTGCCCGCGGAAGATTACGTTGTCTTGTGCGGCCTGGTTTTGGACAAATTAAGAAGAACAGGAGGCGAATAGTTTGACCTCCCAGGCAGAGACCCGGGAAACCCGGATTGCTTCCAGAATCATCTACGAAGGGAAAATTGTTCATTTGCGGGTTGATCAGGTCAGGCTGCCCAACGGCCGGGAAGCTTTCCGGGAAGTGGTGGAGCACGCGCCGGCGGTCGCGGTGGTGGCCCTGGACCGGAATCAAAACGTTTTGCTGGTGAGGCAGTACCGTTACCCGGTGCAAAAGGAGGTGCTGGAAATTCCCGCCGGTCTGGTGGAAGCGGGGGAGGAGCCCCTGGCGGCGGCGCAAAGGGAGCTGGCGGAGGAAACGGGCCGGCGCGCCCGGCGCTGGCAGCCCCTTTTCAGCATTTATTCCTCCCCCGGATTTACGGACGAGCAGCTTCACCTTTTTCTGGCGCAGGACCTGGAGCCGGCCGGCGGGCAGCACCTGGACGAGGACGAGCTGATCAGGGTGGTGAAGGTGCCCCTGGCGCAGATCCCGGAGATGATCAGGCGGGGCGAAATCTGCGACGCAAAATCCGTCGCCGGCCTGCTGGGAGTCCGGCTATCCGTTTGAAGGTCGCAGGTAAGGGCGGATGACCAGTTTCCCGTTTTCCAGCAGGGCCATTTGCGGGGTCCCGTTCTCCGGAAGGGAGGATGGGGAACTCTTCCGCGGCGCCGGCGCCGCCACTCCGGCGATGGTCAGCCGGTTAGGGTTAAGGTCCAGCGCCACCACCATGGCCTTTTGGTTGTCCGGTTCGCCGGCGTGCACGTCTCCCCGGCACCGCCCCATAATGACGACGTCCCCGGAAGCGAAAATCCGGGCGCCCGGATGAACGTCCCCCACCAGGACCAGGTTGCCGGAATGGACAATTTGCTGCCCGGAGCGCAGCTGGGTGCACACCAGCCGGGCGCGCTCGCCCGCACCGTTTTGGGCCGGACGGACCGGCCAGCGGATGTTCGGGGCGGGAACCAGCCCGTATTGCCGGCAGATGTTTTCCAACTCCACCTGCTGCTCGGCGTTCAAAGCCGTGTTTCCCTGGTAGAGGGTAAATTTTGCGCCCCGGAAAAAGCCCCGGGCCGCTTCGATTTTATGTTTCAAGTTATTCTTAATCTCTTCAAAT
>JBFMEJ010000117.1:0-5471 GCA_040753275.1 Bacillota bacterium | reverse complement strand
GCCTTCTGCCATCCTTTTCCATCGGCTGGAATTGTCCGGCTCACTCCGATGCTCCGGGTCGACCAGACATCAGCTTGCCGCGGAGCGAACCAGGCAATTGAGCGGTGAAAGGCGAGAGGTTGGAAGTGAGAATTTTAAATCCCACCTCCAACTTCTCACATCCCACTTCTCAATTACGCTGCCGGTTCGCTTGCCGCGGCTACGGCTTAAGTCTGGTTCCCGACCCTACGCATATGTCGCTCGCCCGGACCAATTCCAGCCCTCTGTTCCCATTGTTTACGATGAGTATGGTGTCTGACAACCGACGAACGACTGAATTGCCAAAGCAATCGCTCCCATTAGGCCGGAGCGCGGGCCGAGGCCGGCCGGGGCAAGCTGCACCCGTCGGCGGAGGGCTTGCAGCGCCCTTTTATTTATTTCTTCTTCCATTGCTTCCCACAGGGGTTTTCCCGCCTGCATCACCCCGCCGCCCAGGAGAATCAAGGCCGGGTTCAATAAATTAATGACGCTGGCCAGTCCAACCCCCAGCCATTTGCCCGTTTCGGCCAAAATGGCCATGGCTTCCCGGTCGCCGGCCGCCGCGGCCTGGGATACGCTTAAGGCGCTAATTTGATCTTTGCCGCCGGCGGCCTGCAATATTCCCTGCCCGCGGCCTTTTTCGACCATTTCCCGGGCCCGGCGGGCCATCGCCGAACCCGAGGCCACAGCTTCCAGACAGCCCCGGTTGCCGCAATTACACAGGGTACCGTCCGGGTCGACGGTCATGTGGCCCACTTCCCCTGCGCCAAAGGAAGCGCCGGAGTATAGTTTTCCCCCCAAAATAAAGCCGCCGCCAACACCCGTGCTCACCGTTACGTAAACGAGGTCGGCCACGCCCTGCCCGGCGCCGAAAACGTGTTCGCCCAGGGCGGCCAGGTTTGCGTCGTTGGCAACAACCACCGGCAGCCCGAGCGCTTCTTCCAGGAGTTCCTTCAGCGGGACATCCCGCCAGCCCAGGTTGGGCGCCTGGTGAACGATCCCTTTTTCGGAATCTGTGGGTCCCGGAGCGCCAATTCCCAAAAAGGCGGGGCGGACGTTGACCCCGGATTGCCCGCTGACTTTTTCCGCCGTCTGAACAATCCTCCGGAGAACATGCTGCGTTCCGCCGCCGGCTTCGGTGGGTATTTTCACTTCCGCCAGGATT
Organism: Bacillota bacterium; assembly: GCA_040753275.1. Taxonomy (GTDB): domain Bacteria; phylum Bacillota; class Desulfotomaculia; order Desulfotomaculales; family Nap2-2B; genus JAIMBK01. The sequence goes on along the minus strand of JBFMEJ010000117.1, from coordinate 4,288 downwards.
TTCCCCTGGGCATTGGCCAGCGCCGTGTAAATTTTCGTACCGCCCAGGTCTACACCAAGGAATAAAGGTTCCGGCATCCGGCACACTCCCTTAAAACCTAATCCCCACCCTGAAAATAAGCTTTCGCCCGCCGTTCGTTTGCCGTGGCTCCGATGCTCCAGGCCGACGAGACATCGGCTTGGTTAGGAGCGAACCAGGCAATTGAGAGGTGAGAGGCGAGAGGTTAGAAGTGAGAATTTTAAATCCCACCTCCAACTTCTCACATCCCACTTCTCAATTGCGCTGCCGGTCCGCTTGCCTCACCTGCGCCGTGTCTCGTTGCCGGCCCTCTGCATATGTCGCTCCTGGCAAATCGAACGGCGGGCCGCCCATTTTCGTTTTCTGTTGGTGCCACGAAAGTGGCATGGAGGTCTAATCCCTAAAATATTTATATACTGCTTCCGCTGCAGAGCGGTTCATGCCCTTCACTTTCGCCAGTTCTTCCACGGACGCCTGCCGGATTGCCGCCAGCGAGGGAAAGGCTTTTAACAGGGCGCGCCGGCGGCCGGGGCCGATACCGTCGATTTCGTCTAAGAGGGAGCCCAGGTTTCGCTTTGTCCTCAATTTCCGGTGATAGGTGACGGCAAAACGGTGGGCCTCGTCCCTTAAGTTTTGCAGCAAATGCAGGACGGGGGAATCGCCCGGCAGGCGCAAAGGTTCGTCTGCCCATTCCAGAAAAATACTTTCTTCTTTTTTGGCCAGACTACACACGGGGAGGTGTGCATAACCGAGCTCGTTGAGTACTTCCCGGGCGGCCGAAAGCTGGCCTTTGCCGCCGTCGACCATGACCAGGTCGGGCAAGCGGAAAAACTTACCTTCTTTGGTGCTCAACCGGCCCTGGTCGATTAATTTTTGTTCTTCCTGTGCCCGCACAAACCGGCGGCGGATTGCTTCCTGCAGGCTTACGTAGTCGTTGTGGCCTTCCACCGCGCGGATTTTAAAGCGCCGGTACTGATCCGGGCACAGCCGGCCTTTTTCCATTACCGCCAGGGAGGCGACGTTCTCCGCCCCCTGGATATTGGAAACGTCGAAACATTCCACGCGCTCCGGCGCCATCGGCAACCCCAGGATTTCCGCCAGGCCGGTCAGGACTTTTTCCCCGGCCGGTTTGACCGCCCGCGCCAGTTCCGCTTCCTTTAAGGAAAGCCGGGCGTTTTCCCAAACCATCGCCACCATTTTCTTTTTTTCTCCGCGCGCAGGGACCCGCAAACTCACCCGGCCGCCCCGCTTTTGCGCCAGCCAGCTGACAATGACTTCTTTTTCCCCGGCAACCAGTCCGGAAACCAGAATTTCTTCGGGAACGAATTCCGCCTGGTGATAATATTGTTTAAGGAAGGCCGTGAGGACCTCGGCGGCATCCATTCCTTCCGGGTTGGGCAGGTAAAAAGTTTCCCGGCCGGTTAATTTCCCGCCCCGCACGTAAAAAACGGCTGCGCAGGCCAGTTCGTCCCCCTGCGCCACTGCAATCACATCCTGATCCCCGCGGCCTACGGAAATTATCTTCTGCTCAGCAATCACTTTTTTAATCGCGGCAATCTGGTCCCGCAGGGCGGCAGCCTTTTCAAACTGCAGTTCTTCCGCCGCCCGGCGCATCCGGGTCTGCAGCTGCTTGAGCAAGTCTTCCTGGCGGCCTTCTAAAAATAAGCAGACCTCCTGGATGAGCGTCCGGTAAGTCTGTTGATCCACCAGGCCGCAGCAGGGCGCCAGGCAGCGCCGGATGTGATAATTCAGGCAGGGGCGGGAAGCAGGGTTTTGGCCTCCGGCGGCCGGCGCTTCAATTTTCTTTTTGCAGATCCGGAAGGGAAAAAGCCGGCGCAAAAGGTCAAGGGTTTCGCGAACCGCCCCAACTTCGGTGTACGGGCCAAAATAACGGGAGCCGTCCGGAACCAGGCGGCGGGTTACGCTCACCCGGGGGAATTCCTCCGCCAGGGTAACTTTTAAATAAGGGTAACTTTTGTCGTCTTTCAGAAAAACGTTATAGCGCGGGCGGTGCTCCTTAATCAGGTTCGCCTCTAAAATCAGCGCCTCCACTTCGTTGTCTGTCACGATGTATTCAAAATCAGCGGCGCGGGCCAGCAGGGAGCGCACTTTCGGGGCTTGCTGCGCCCCGTTCTGAAAATAGGAACGGACCCGGTTTTTCAGGGAAACCGCTTTGCCCACGTAAATAACTTTCCCGGCGCTGTCTTTAAAGTAGTAAACGCCCGGCCGGGCCGGCAGGTAGTTTAGTTTTTCCTCGGGTGTCATTCCGGCCACCTTCTCGATAGTAAACCGCAGAGGAGGTAGAGAGCATAGAGTAAAATTTAGCTAAAGATATTGGTTCTATTGCCGCCAAAACATTTTTAAATTGCGTTAACTTGTAAATTATTATTCTGAGCAGCCTCGCGGTGCATTTCTCTGCTCATTACGGCGGAAGGAAGAACTTTTCTTAAGAACTGGCCGGTGTAGGACTCCGGCACCTGCGCAATTTCTTCCGGGGTGCCTGCAGCAACGATGCGTCCGCCCCGGTCGCCCCCCTCGGGACCCAGGTCGATGATGTAATCGGCCGTTTTGATCACGTCCAGGTTGTGTTCGATAACAACCACCGTATCGCCGGCCTCCACCAGCCGGTGCAAAACCTGCAGGAGGCGGTTTACGTCGTCCATGTGCAGGCCGGTGGTCGGCTCATCCAGAATGTAAAAAGTGCGGCCGTTGGAGCGGCGGGAGAGTTCTGTCGCCAGCTTGACCCGCTGGGCCTCGCCGCCGGAAAGCTCCGGCGCGGGCTGCCCCAGGCGGATATAGCCCAGACCGACGTCCTGCAGGGTTTTCAGCCGCCGGTGGATCTTCGGGATGGGGCGGAAGAATTCCACCGCCTCGTCGACCGTCATGTCCAGCACTTCGGCGATGTTTTTTCCCCTGTACCTGATCTCCAGGGTTTCCCGGTTATAGCGCTTCCCCTTGCAAACCTCGCAGGGCACGTAGACGTCCGGCAGAAAATGCATGGCAATTTTGATGATCCCGTCGCCGAAGCAGGCTTCGCAGCGCCCGCCCTTTACGTTAAAGCTGAAGCGGCCCGGCTTATAGCCCCGCACCCGCGCTTCGGGCAACTGGGCAAACAGGTCCCGGATGTCGGTGAAAACTCCCGTGTAAGTGGCCGGGTTGGAGCGGGGGGTGCGGCCGATGGGCGATTGATCGACGTTAATCACCTTATCCAGGTGCTCCAGGCCCTTGATGCCCAGGCAGCTCCCGGGCTGGGCACGGGCGCCGTTGAGTTCCCGGACCAGATATTTATACAGAATCTCGTTCACCAGGGTGCTTTTCCCCGAACCCGAAACGCCGGTTACGCAGATAAACATGCCCAGCGGAAAAGTCACGTTGATATTCTTCAGGTTGTGCTCCCGGGCCCCCAAAACTTCCAGCACCTTCCCGTTGGCGGGGCGGCGGAAGACCGGCACGGGAATAGACTTTTTGCCGCTCAGGTACTGGCCGGTAAGGGAAGCCGGGTTATTCATGATGTCCGCCACGGTCCCCTGGGCCACGATTTCCCCGCCGTGCGCCCCCGCCCCCGGGCCGATATCGATGATATGGTCCGCCGTCCGGATCGTTTCTTCGTCGTGCTCGACCACAATCACCGTATTGCCCAGGTCCCGCAGGCGCAGGAGCGTTTCCAGCAGCCGCCGGTTGTCCCGCTGGTGCAGGCCGATGCTCGGCTCGTCCAGGATGTACAGGACGCCCGTCAAACCGCTGCCGATCTGGGTGGCCAGCCGGATGCGCTGCGCCTCCCCGCCGGAAAGGGTTCCCGCCGGGCGGTCCAAGGTCAGGTAATCCAGGCCGACATTGGCCAGAAAGCCCAACCGGGCGTTGATCTCTTTCAAAATCTGGCGGGAAATCAACTTTTCCCTTTCCGTCAAATCCAGCGCCCGGAAAAAAGCGAGCGCCCCGGTAATCGAAAAGCGGGTTACTTCGGCGATGGAAAGCCCGCCCACCTTGACCGCCAGCGCCTCCTTGCGCAGCCGGGTACCGCCGCATTCCGGGCAGGGGCGCTCACTCATGTACTGCTCAAATTCCTCCCGCATATATTCGGAAGTCGTCTCGCTGTACCGGCGCATCAGGTTGCGCACCACGCCCTCAAAAGCGGTCTGGTAGCTCCGGCGGCGGCCGTAGGCATCCCGGTAGGTCACCCGGATCGTTTCGGTTCCCGTGCCGTAAAAGATTTTTTCCAGGTGCTCCTGGCTGAGTTTATTCACCGGGGTTTGCAGACTGAAGCCGTATT
>JBFMEJ010000116.1:0-5500 GCA_040753275.1 Bacillota bacterium | reverse complement strand
ATCCAGTTTAAATATGTTACCTTTCCGGAATTTATTTTTTCGTCAACCTGGTAGCAGGAAAAGCCGGGCTTGTCGCGAAATATATTTTTTGTGTAAAAACTTTATTTAGCAAGGGAGAGGAAGAAAAAGGATGACGCAACCGCAAAAACCACCTAAAGAAGTGGTCGTCAAGCTAGGCGATGTCCAGTTCGTCGTTCCGCCGGGCGCCAAGGTAAAAGACGCGGCCGCCGCGGCAGGGATTGAAATCCCCGCGTTAAAAGTGGACCCCGCTACCTGCAAAGGCTGCCAGATGTGCGTGAAGGTGTGCGAAACCGGCGCCATTTCGGGAAACAAAAAAGAGCCCCACGCCATCGACCAGAGCGTTTGCATCCGGTGCGGCGAGTGCCTGGCCAAGTGCAAAACGGGCTCGATTGTCCCGGCGTAAGGAGCGCGATGAGCAACTGCGCCAACTGCGGGAGCTTCGCCTGCCGGCAGGGCCAGCCGGAAAAAGCGCCGGACCGCTGCCCCATGCACGACCACGAAGCTCTTTACAAAGAAACCACGGCCGAATACCAAAAGGACGAAGTAAACAACATCGCCTGCCACGCGGCGATCGTCGAGGCCGCCGGGTACCGCCTCTGGACGAGATTGGAGGAAATCATCGAGTTTGCCTGGCGGGCCGGCTTTGCCAGGCTGGGGCTGGCTTTTTGCGTCGGGCTGCGCAGGGAAGCCAGGCAGGTGGCGAAAATCCTCAGCGACGCGGGTTTTCAGGTGGAATCGGTGGCCTGCAAAACGGGAGCGCAGCCGAAAGAGCTCCTGGGCGTGAAGGACGCGCAAAAAGTGCGCCCCGGACAGTTTGAAGCCATGTGCAACCCCATCGCCCAGGCGAAAATTCTCAACGAGGCAAAAACCGACCTGAACATTTTACTGGGCCTGTGCGTCGGCCACGACACCCTGTTTATCCGCTACGCCCAAGCTCCGGTGACGGTTCTGGCGGTCAAGGACCGCGTGCTGGCCCACAATCCGCTGGGCGCAATTTACGCCGGAGATTATTACGCCGAAAAAATAGCCGCCCACCAGCGGCCGGTTTTGGAAACTTCCGAAGGGGCGGGAGCAACACAGCGCGTTCTGGAAGCGGTTCGCCAAGCCGCCCCCGACGGACGGATCACCTGCGCCCAGGCGCGGCAGCTGGCCGCCAAACTGGGGGTGCGGCCGCGGGCGGTCGGGACCGCCTGCGACGAGCTAAAGGTAAAAGTAAAGGGCTGCGAGCTGGGGTGTTTCTGAGTTCCCACTTCAGGCCGGGCACGGGCAAGAAAAAAGTTACTTCCATATTTTTAATCTGAAAATCTTGATCTTTCAATTGATCTATGTAATAATTTTTTCGGTAAAAATAAAAAATAAAACGAGAGGGGAGGAAACTGGTTTAATTTCGAAAACCAGAACGAAAGAATGAGTACACCAGTAGTCGCGCCAATGGTGGGCAAAGTAATTTCCGTTGATGTGAAACCAGGGGACAAGGTCAAGAAGAACGACGTCCTGGCCGTAATCGAAGCAATGAAAATGCATGTGAAGATCTTTTCCCCGGCAGACGGCGAGGTTCAGGAGATTAAGGTTTCCCCCGGACAGCAGGTCAATCGTAATGACGTGCTGGTTACTTTAAGTTAATTTTCTCTGCAGGCGTTTGGAATTTTAGAACTGCAACCAGGGAATTGGCTTCCTCCAATTCCTTCTTTTTTCTTTTCGAAGGAGGGAGAAAATGTACCGGGTGGGCATCATTACGGCCAGCGACAAGGGTTCCCGGGGGGAGCGCGCGGATCAAAGCGCCGGGGCAATCCGGGAAATCATGGCCGGCCTGGGCTGGGAAGTGGTTTCCTACCGGCTCGTCCCCGACGACCCGGACCGGATTAAAGACGCTTTGCTCGCGATGGCCGACGAAGAGAAACTGGACCTGATCCTGACCACCGGGGGCACGGGGCTGGGTCCGCGCGACCACACCCCGGAAGCAACCAAAGCGGTGATCGCGAAAGACGTCCCCGGAATCGCGGAAGTAATGCGCGCGGAAAGCATGAAAAAAACTCCCCGGGCCATGCTCAGCCGGGCCGTTGCCGGCGTGCGCGGGCAAACGCTAATCATCAACCTGCCCGGCAGCCCGAAAGCCGTCCGCGAATGTTTGGCGGCCATTTTACCGGCCCTGCCGCACGGCCTCGAGATTTTAACCGGCCGGGGCGGCGAGTGCGCCGAATTGAGAAGTGAGATGTGAGAAGTTGGAAGTGGGATTTTTGCCTTTCTCTGGTATAAAAACCACCAAGAAAGGAAAAATATAAATACTGGGAATTGGGAATCAGGCCCCCTGCCGCTTTTCGGCAGACCGACTAATAGGGGGATGCCCGGCACTCACTCAGTATAAACTAACCTTTATAATATAACTTGAAAATATCACTTGCTCAAAAGAAAGAGAAAGAAAAACCTTGCTAATTTGACAGGATCAAAACAAAAGGAGGATTTTCTCATGTAAAAGCAGTTGATTTTAAATTCGCGGCTTTTATATTATTTTAATTGATGTTAGCACTCGCCTTGTGTGAGTGCTAACAACTGTTCAACCATCAACCAAACTCTATTTTAAGGAGGGGTTTTTAAGGTGATCAGACCGTTGGGCGAACGGGTAGTCGTCAAGCCGCTACCCACCGAAGAAGTGACCAAAGGGGGGATTGTCCTCCCGGATACCGCCAAAGAAAAACCGCAGGAAGGGGAGGTAGTCGCCGTCGGTCCCGGCCGGCTGCTGGAAAACGGGACGCGCGTACCCATCGACCTGAAGGTAGGCGACCGGATCCTTTTCTCTAAATACGCCGGCAACGAAGTAAAACTGGACGATGTGGAATATCTGATCATGCGCGAATCCGACATTCTTGGGGTAATTGAAAAGTAACAAAGCAAGCATGACAAGCAAGTCTGGAAAAGGCAAATTTTTTAAGGAGGGAATCGAAATTGGCAGGTAAAGAAATTATCTTCCGGGAAGAAGCGCGGCGCGCTTTGGAAAGAGGCGTGAACTCTCTGGCCGACGCCGTCCGCGTAACGCTGGGGCCGAAAGGCCGGAACGTCGTACTGGAGAAAAAGTTTGGCTCCCCGATGATTACCAACGACGGGGTAACCATCGCCCGGGAAATTGAGCTGACCGACCCGCTGGAAAACATGGGCGCCCAGCTGGTAAAGGAAGTGGCCACCAAGACCAATGACGTGGCCGGCGACGGGACAACCACCGCTGCCCTGCTGGCGCAGGCCATCGTGCGGGAAGGCATGAAGAACGTAGCCGCCGGCGCCAACCCCATGATCATCAAGCGGGGCATCGAGAAGGCGGTGGAAAAGGCCGTGGATGCCATCAAAGGCGCGGCCAAACAGGTGGAAAGCAAAGCGGCCATTGAACAGGTGGCCTCCATTTCCGCCAACGACGAATCCATCGGGAAGCTGATTGCCGACGCCATGGAGAAAGTGGGAAAAGACGGGGTAATTACCGTGGAAGAGTCCAAGGGCATCGGCACCACGCTGGAAGTCGTGGAAGGCATGAACTTCGACCGGGGCTACATCTCGCCCTACATGATTACCGACACCGATAAAATGGAGGCTGTCTTAAACGAACCTTACATCCTGATTACCGACCGGAAAATCAGCGCCATTGCCGATCTGTTGCCGATTCTGGAGAAAATCGTGCAAACCGGCAAGCCCTGCTTAATCATCGCCGAGGACATCGAGGGCGAGGCCCTGGCCACGCTGGTGCTGAACAAGCTGCGCGGCACCCTGGCCTGCGCGGCGGTAAAAGCCCCCGGCTTCGGCGACCGGCGCAAAGCCATGCTGGAGGACATCGCCATCCTGACCGGCGGCACCGTGATCTCCGAAGAACTGGGCTTAAAGCTGGATAAGGCCACGCTCGACATGTTGGGCAAGGCCGACAAGGTCCGGGTAAAGAAAGAAGAGACGGTCATCGTCGGCGGCAAGGGCGACCAGAACAAGATTACCGCCCGGGTTGCCTCGATCAAGAAACAAATTGAGGAAACCACTTCCGACTTTGACCGGGAGAAGCTCCAGGAGCGTCTGGCCAAGCTGGCCGGCGGCGTGGCGGTAATTCAGGTGGGCGCCGCCACCGAAACGGAAATGAAGGAAAAGAAGCTGCGCATTGAAGACGCCCTGAACGCCACCCGCGCCGCGGTGGAGGAGGGCATCGTCCCCGGCGGCGGGGTCGCCTACATCCAGGCGATTAAAGCGCTGGACGACGTTACCACGGCCACTCTGGACGAGAAAACCGGCGTAGACATCATCCGGCGCGCCCTGGAGGAGCCCGTGCGGCAGATCGCCAACAACGCGGGTGCGGAAGGCTCCGTCGTGGTGGAAAAAGTGAAGTCCTCCGAACCCGGCGTCGGCTTCAACGCCTTAACCGGCGAATACGTCAACATGATTGAAGCCGGTATTGTCGACCCGGCGAAAGTAACGCGCACCGCCCTGCAGAACGCCGCCTCCATCGCCGCCATGATCCTCACCACGGAAACCCTGGTGGCGGAAAAGCCGGAAAAAGAAAAGGATATGCCCGGCATGGGCGGCGGGATGCCCCCGATGTAAAACCTCCGGAAGGTACCGGGAGTGAGTAGCCCCTGGCGAAAACAGGGGCTATTTTATTTGACAACAGCTGCTGGATCAAGTACATTAGTAAGTATTAAGGGACAAAGGAACAAAGGCACAGAGGTAATAAGGCACAGAGACACAGAGGTAATAAGGCACAAAAGGCCGTAGGAAAGAGGTTATTCCCCATGCCCATCGCAAACAGCGTTACTGAGCTAATCGGCGCCACCCCCCTGCTCAGGCTGAACAAGTTTGGCGCCGCCGCCGGTGCTGAAATAATCGCCAAAGTCGAATTTTTTAACCCCGGCGGGAGCGTGAAAGACCGGATCGCCGAGAGTATGATCAAAGATGCCGAAGCAAAAAATTTAATCAATAAGGATACGGTCATTATCGAGCCCACCAGCGGCAACACGGGCATAGGGCTGGCCATGGTGTGCGCCGCGCGCGGGTACCGGCTGATCATCACCATGCCGGAAACCATGAGCGTGGAGAGGCAAAAGCTGCTCGAAGCCTACGGGGCGGAAATAATCCTGACTCCCGGAGCGGAAGGAATCCCCGGGGCAATCAAAAAGGCGGAAGAACTGGCAGCGGTCCTTCCCAATTCTTTTCTTCCCCAGCAGTTCAACAACCCGGCCAATCCTCAGATCCACCGGAGCACCACAGCTGAAGAAATCTGGCGGGATACGGAAGGACGGCTGGACTTTTTTGTGGCCGGGGTGGGCACCGGCGGCACCATCACCGGGGTCGGCGAGGTGCTTAAAGCGCGCCGGCCGTCCATCCGGGTGACGGCGGTGGAGCCCGCCTCTTCCCCCGTTTTGAGCGGCGGAAAGGCGGGACCGCATCGAATCCAGGGCATTGGTGCCGGATTCGTGCCGAAAGTCTTAAACACAGCCATTTTAGACGAAGTCATCCC
>JBFMEJ010000115.1:0-5533 GCA_040753275.1 Bacillota bacterium | reverse complement strand
CCCGCCGGCCCCCAGGGCACCGAGGTAGCCCATCACCCACTCTTTCATCAAATTTGCCTCCTGGGTTTAGGATACCCAGGAGAACGCGCTGACAAAACGAATTTTTGCGGGCTGGATTAAAGGGCGCGGGCTACGCCGCGGTAAACCAGGCCGCGCCGCCCGTCCACGGTCACCACTTCGCCGTCCGTGAAAATAGAGGCCGCGGCGTCCACCCCCACAATCACCGGAATGCCGAACTCCAGGCCGACCAGAACGGCATGGGAAGTAAGCCCGCCCACTTCGGTAATGATGGCGGCACATTTCTCCATCGCAGGCACGAAGTCGGCGTCCGTCGCCGGAGCGACCAGAATATCTCCGGGCTCAATTTTTTCCCGGGCCTCCGGGGGCGTGCGGCAGACCCTGACCCGACCCGTCACGGTGCGCTGGCCGATCCCGGCGCCGCGGGCCAGGATATCGCCGACCGCGTGCACCTTCAGTAAATTGGTGGTGCCGCGCATCCCCACCGGCACGCCGGCCGTGATCACCACCAGATCGCCAGGCTTGACCATTTCCGCGGCCAACGAAATCTCGATGGCGGCAGCAATCATACTGTCGGTATCCTTAATCGGGGCAATTAACAGCGGCTGAACGCCCCAAACCAGGGCAAGCTTGCGCAAAACCTTCATTTCGGGAGTGACGGCAATGATCGGCGCCCGGGGCCTGTATTTACTGACCATCTTCGCCGTGTAACCGGTCTGGGTGGAAGTGATGATGGCCGCGGCGCCCAGGTCCTGCGCCGCAGCGCAGGTCGCGTGGCTGATGGCGTCCGTCACTGTGCGGGCCGGTCCTCTCCTCTGGCGCTCTAAAATTTCCGCGTAGGGCAGGGACGCCTCCGCCCGCGCGGCAATTCGCGCCATTACTTCCACCGCCTCCACCGGATACCGGCCTACGGCGGTTTCCCCGGAGAGCATCACCGCGTCCGTGCCATCTAAAATGGCGTTGGCCACGTCGCTGGCCTCCGCCCTGCTGGGGCGCGGGTTATGGATCATGGACTCGAGCATCTGGGTGGCCGTAATGACCGGTTTTCCTGCCTGGTTGCATTTTTTAATGATCATTTTCTGAACCAGGGGAACTTCTTCGGCCGGGATGTCCACGCCCAGGTCGCCCCGGGCCACCATCACGCCGTCCGCCACGGCGATGATTTCATCCAGGTTGTTGACTCCTTCCCGGCTTTCGATCTTCGCAATGACGTCCAGACCGGCGGCCGCTTCTTCGAGAATTTCCCGGACGGCGAGCACGTCGGCCGCCCGGCGGACGAAGGACACGGCAATAAAATCCAGGCGGTGCTCCACGCCGAATAAAATATCTTCCCGGTCCTGATCAGTGACGGCGGGCAAGTCGACCTCCGCGTCCGGAATGCTGACCCCTTTGTGGCTGGTCACCTCTCCGCCGTGAATAACCTCACATTCTATCTCGTCGTCCTGCACGGAAAGCACCTTCAGTTCAATCAAACCGTCGGCAAGCAGAATAACGCTGCCCGGGGAAACCTTCCGGGGCAAATCGGGAAACAAAACCGGCAGCCGGCCGGCGTCTCCCGCTGCCGGCCGGGCGGTCAAAACAACCTTTTGCTTCGCCTGCAGATGAACCGGCTTTTCCAGAACCCCCAAACGGACTTCCGGGCCCTTTGTATCCAGCAGCAGGGCAATGTTTTTCCCCGCTTTGCCGGCCGCTTCCCGGATGAGCTCGATCCGCCGGGCGTGTTCTTCCCTGGTGCCGTGGGAAAAATTAAGCCGGGCTACGTTCATGCCGGCCTGCATCATTTTGACCAGGATCTCTACGTTATCGCTGGCTGGTCCGATGGTGCAGACAATTTTCGTGCGTTTCACTTCGCCGCCCTCCTTAAATATAGGGGTTAGGATTAGGGGATAGGGGACAGGGATTAATAATTGCCACTTTCCTGGCACCAATATCGATCGTCAGCCGTCAGATGTCGGATGTCGGAAGACTGCCTTTAGAAAATTTATGTTCGCACTCTGTTTCTGACGTCTGACGTCAGACGACTGACGACTGAACAGGCGGCCCGCCGTTCGATTTACCGGGAGCGACGGCAAACCAATGGCGGGCGGAAGCCTATTTTCAGTGTAAGGATAAATTCAAATTTAAATAGATAAGATTCCGGCCAAATCGTACAAAGCCAGATTGATGTTTTTCCGCCTGTTCAGCACCCGCTCCAGGTCAACGGAAACGACCTGCCCGGCCACGTAGCCGGCCATTTTATTGCTTTCGCCCTGCATCAGCCATTCTACCGCCTTGGCGCCCAACATGCTGGCCAGTACGCGGTCGAACGCCGTCGGGCTGCCGCCGCGCTGCAGGTGGCCCAAAATGGTCACTTTCGTATCGAAACCGGTCCGCTTTTTGATTTCCCGGCCGATCTCCACGCCGCTGGCGGCGCCTTCCGCCACCACGATGATGCTGTGGGAAGTTCCCTTCCGGTAATTACGCTCGAGGCGCGCACAGATCTCCTCCAGGCTGAACGGACGTTCGGGGATAATAATCGACTCCGCACCGCCCGCCAGGCCCGCGGTCAAGGCGATAAAACCCGTATCCCTCCCCATTACTTCCACCACAAAGGTGCGCTCGTGGGAGGTAGCCGTATCCCGGATCTTGTTAATTGCCTCCACTACGGTATTTACCGCCGTATCAAAGCCGATGGAATAATCCGTACCGCTGATGTCGTTATCGATGGTCCCTGGAAGACATATGACCGGCAGGCCGAACTCCCGGTTAAAAACCGCGGCCCCTTGAAACGATCCGCCGCCGCCGATCACCACCAGCCCCTGGATGCCGAACCGGTCGACATTTTCTTTGGCTATCCGGCGACCTTCGGGAGTTTTAAATTTTTCGCAGCGGGCCGTTCGCAAAATGGTCCCGCCACGGTGGACGATATCCGCCACGCTCCACACGTTCAGGGGCTCGATATCGGCCTCGATAAAGCCGCTGAACCCCCGCTTGATCCCCAGCACCTCCAGGCCGTGGTAAAGCGCTTTGCGCACCACCGCCCGGATGGCGGCGTTCATCCCGGGCGCGTCCCCCCCGCTGGTCAAAACGCCGATTCTCTGCATACAGCCCCACCATCACCGGAATTTTTACCTTAATTATTTGTGTTAAGTTCCCTCAAATATGCATTGTCGATTTTCCTAAATTTCGCGAGCCGCCGCCGCAAAAGTTCCTCCTCCTGGAGACCGGCCAGTTCGTCCAGGTGTCTGGCCAGTGCTTCCTTTAAGTAGCGGGCGGCCATCGCGGGGTCGCGGTGAGCACCGCCGGGCGGTTCGGGAATCACTTCGTCCACGATCCCCAGGGCGGCCAGGTCGGCGGCGGTAATCTTCATGCTCTGAGCCGCTTCCTGGCAGCGGGCGGGATCGTTCCACAGGATGGTTGCGTAAGCCTCCGGGGAGATGACGGAGAAAACGGCGTGCTCCTGAATCAAAAGGCGGTCCCCGGCACCCAGTGCCAGCGCGCCGCCGCTTCCCCCCTCGCCGGTAATGACCGCCACCACCGGCGTTCTTAAACCAAGCATGGTTTGAATGGACCGGGCGATGGCCACGGCCTGCCCCCTTTCTTCCGCGCCCACTCCGCAGTAAGCCCCCGGCGTGTCGATCAGGGTAATCACCGGGCGCTTAAATTTCTCGGCCTGGAGCATTAAACGCCGTGCCTTCCGGTATCCTTCCGGGTGCGCCATGCCGAAATTGCGCTCCAGGTTCTCCCTGGTGTCTTTACCCTTCAAGTTGCCGAGGACGGTCACCGGCCGACCGTTAAAACGCGCCAGGCCCCCGATGAGCGCGGGGTCGTCGCCGTACAGCCGGTCCCCCCGCAATTCCAGAAAATCAGTAAACAAATGCTGGATGTAAGCAAGCACATTCGGCCGTCCGGGGTGGCGGGCCACCAGCACCTTTTGCCAGGGAGTGAGGTTTTGGTAAATATTTTCGGTCAGTTCTTGCAGCCGTTGTTCCAGGCGGGCAATTTCGTTCTGCAAGTCCAGAGCTTTTTCCCGGGCAAAAGTCCGCAGTTCGGAAATCTTGGTCTCTAATTCAATAATCGGACGCTCGAAGTCTAAATTAACCATCCCTAAACCTCCCGGTGGAGGGCCAGAATTTGCGCCAGCGTGGATTTTAAGCGGGGCCGGGGCACCACCTGGTCGATAAAACCATGCCGGCATAAAAATTCCGCCCGCTGGAACCCCTCGGGGAGCTTCTGGCGGATGGTCTGTTCGATTACGCGCGGACCGGCAAACCCGATCAGCGCGCCGGGTTCGGCCAGGATGATATCCCCCAAAAAGGCAAAACTGGCGCTGACTCCGCCGGTGGTCGGATCGGTAAGGACGGAAATATAGAGGAGTCCGGCCCGGTGGAAGGCAATCAAGGCCGCACTGGTTTTGGCCATTTGCAGCAGGGACAAAACCCCTTCCTGCATGCGGGCGCCGCCCGAGGCGGAAAAGATCACCAGCGGCAGCCGTTTTGCGCAGGCGTTTTCGATTGCCCGCACAATCTTCTCCCCCACCACGGTGCCCATGCTGGCCATGATAAACCGGATATCCAGGGCGGCTACCGCCACCCGGTGGCCCAAAATAGTCCCTTCACCGGTGAGAACAGCCTCGGGAAGCGCCGTCGCCTGCCTTGCGGCCTGCAATTTTTCTTGATATTCCGGCGCCGCAAAGGGAACTTCGCCGGTCAGGCCTTGGTCGTACTCCCGAAAACTGCCTTCGTCTAAAGTGTACTGCAATCTTTCCGGCGCGGTCAGGCGAAAATGATAACCGCACTTCGGGCAAACTTTCAAGGATCTATCCAGCTCTTTGGCCAAACGGAGATCGCCGCAACGCGGACACTTGGTCCACAACCCTTTGGCAAGAATAGACAGCACCAGCCTTTACAACGTATTAATGATTTCCAGGGCCTCGTCTGCTTCCGCTTCCGGTACGAGAATTTCAATCGAACAATTGATGCCCTGCTGGGGCTGGCCGATAGCTTTTAATTTCACCAGGATTCCTTCCCCGGATAAAACCTGCCGGACCTTTTCCGCTTCTTTTTTAGTGGGAGCGATATAGACGACCGTCCACACAAAAGGGCCCCCTTTTTTAGGGAATAGGAATAAGGGGTCAGGGGTTAGACATCTATGCCACTTTCATGACACCAACAGAGAACGAAAATGGGCGGCCCGGAGCATCGGAGCGACGGCAAACGAACGGCAGCCGAAAGCCTCTGTCTCTTTGCTCTCTATGCCTCTGTGCCTTCGTGCCTTTGTCCCTCTGCACCTTTGTCCCTGATCTTAATTATATCCACCTCTTGCCTGTTGTTAACCTTACTCATCGTTGCGCAGTTTGCCGTGTTTGGTCAAAACTTCAACCCGCCCGCGGATTTTGATGGCCGAGGTGTGTTCGGTGAACTGGGCAATCATAATCTCGTTCTTATCTAGTTTTTCCGAATGGTGAAACCTGGTGTCTTTGCCGCGGGTCAGCCCGATAACCGTGACGCCGTTTTCCAAAGCCTTAATCACAACG
>JBFMEJ010000114.1:0-5556 GCA_040753275.1 Bacillota bacterium | reverse complement strand
TTCCCGGAAAGGGAATTGACTGGTAACTGTCGGCTCTATATAATATGTAATATTTAAGTCGGCAGGAGCAACCAGGATATCATAATTCTTCTGGGAGCGATGACTTTTGGAGCTGACCAGGCGGCAGGAAGCCATCCTGGAAATTGTCAAAAAAGAGGGGCCCATTACGGGGGAGCAAATTGCCGAACGCCTCTCCCTGACCAGGGCCACCTTGCGCCCGGATATGGCCATCCTGACCATGACAGGCCTGATCGAAGCCCGGCCGCGGGTCGGCTACTACTACAGCGGCAAAAGCTTAAGCCGGGTCATCGCGGAAAGGCTGCACCAGACGAAGGTGGCGGATGTAAAATCGGTACCGGTGGCGGTGGGCGAAAAATGCTCCGTCTACGACGCGGCGGTCACCATGTTTCTCGAAGACGTGGGGACGCTCTTCGTGGTCAACGAAGGAGGGCTGCTGGAGGGAGTGATCTCCCGGAAGGATTTGCTCAAAAGCACCCTTGGCGCCCACGACATCCATAAACTGCCGGTAAACGTGATTATGACCCGCATGCCCAACATTATTACGGTCGAGCCGGAAGACTCCGTCTGGACGGCGGCCAAAAAGCTGGTGGCCCACGAGATCGACGCCGTCCCGGTCGTCCGCCCGGCGACCGGCAAGAACGGGGAAAAGGGCCTGGAGGTCATCGGCCGCCTGTCCAAAACCAACATTGTAAAGTTGTTTGTAGAGTTGGGGGAAGAAAGGTAAAGGACAAGGGACAAAGGCACAAAGTATACAGGCAAAAGAGGCATAAAGTGGACAAAAGAATTGATCGTGACGAACTTGTGTTCTCTTCATAACGAATGGAAATAGAGGGCTGGAATTTGTCCGGGCGAGCGACATATGCGAAGGGTCGGGAACCAGACACAGCGCAGCCGCGGCAAGCGAACCGGCAGCGCGAAACGCGCAGATACCACTATGCAAAAGTGCTAACAGTAATCGCCGTTGGAACAGGCATAGATAATAAACTAACGTCTCGCGCGCATTTTGCAGCGCTGCCTGGTTCGCTCCGCGGCAAGCTGATGTCTGGTCGACCCGGAGCATCGGAGCGAGCCGGACAATTCCAGCCCGAAAAAAGGGGGAGGTCGCCATCGCTGAGTTAAAGACCAGGCCGGTCATCTACATCATTTCCGATTCCATCGGCGAAACGGCGGAACTGGTCGCCCTGGCCGCCGCCAGCCAGTTTAATTCCGGACAGGTCGACATCCACAAGGTTCCCTACGTGAACAGCCCCGAAGAGATCCCGGAAATTGTGGCGGAGGCCAGCATTTTTCCCTCCGTTATCGTCTACACGCTGGTTCTGCCCGGTTTAAAAGAAGTGCTGGAACGCGAGGCGGGCAAGTACGGCATTCCCACCGTCGATATTATGAGCCCCATGCTGGAAGCGCTGAGCAAAATCGAGGGGCGGCCGCCCAGGCTGGAGCCGGGGCTGGTGCGGAAAGTGGACGAGGAATACTTCCGGAAGGTGGAAGCCATTGAATTTGCCGTTAAATACGACGACGGAAAAGATCCCCGGGGCATCTTGCGGGCCGATCTGGTGATCATCGGGGTGAGCAGGACTTCCAAGACGCCGCTGTGCATGTACCTGGCGCACAAACGGATCAAGGCGGCCAACGTTCCCCTGGTTCCGGAGGTAACGCCGCCGGAAGAAATCTTTAAACTGCCCGTGCACCGGGTCATCGGCCTGACCATTCAGCCCCAGCAGCTGCACCAGATCCGCCGCGAGCGGCTGAAAACCCTGGGTTTGACGGCCAGTGCGGACTACGCCAGCATGGAAAGAATTTTAAAGGAACTGGAATATGCGCTGGCCATAATGCAAAAATTAAAATGTCCGGTAATTGACGTGACCAACAAAGCAGTGGAAGAAACGGCCAGCAGGGTGCTGGAAATCTATTACAGGGGGGAAAGGCATGCCAGACAAGAAGTATGTCTATCTGTTTGAAGAAGGCCGGGCCGAAATGAAGGAGCTGCTCGGCGGCAAAGGGGCCAATCTGGCGGAAATGACCAACATCGGGTTGCCGGTTCCGCCCGGAATAATTATCACCACGGAAGCCTGCCGGGAGTTTTACCGGCTGGGCAGGCGGTTTCCGCCCGGTCTGGAGGACGAAGTGCGCGCCAAAATGCGGACCCTGGAGGAGAAAACCGGCAAAAAGTTCGGCGACCCGGAAAACCCCCTCCTGGTCAGTGTCCGCTCCGGCGCTGTCGTCTCCATGCCGGGGATGATGGACACCGTGCTCAACCTCGGGTTGAACGACCAGACGGTGGAAGGGCTGGCCCACCTGGCCGGCAACGACCGCTTCGCCCAGGACTGCTACCGGCGCTTTTTAACCATGTTCGGCGACGTGGTGCTGGGCATTGAGCGGGCGAAGTTCGAGCGCGTTTTAGAGGAACAAAAAGAGAAGCGGGGCTTAAAATACGATTACGAGGTTCCGGCGGAGGACTGGCGCCACATCGTCGCCGTTTACAAGCGGATCATCGAGCAGGAAACGGGGAAGCCCTTCCCGCAGGAGCCGATGGAGCAGCTCTTCGCGGCCATCTACGCCGTGTTCAACTCCTGGAACAACGACCGGGCGATTGTTTACCGGAAGATCAATAAAATCCCGGACGACCTGGGGACTGCGGTCAACATCCAGACGATGGTCTTCGGCAACCTGGGCGAAGACTGCGCTACAGGGGTTGCTTTCACCCGCAACCCCTCCACGGGCGTCAAGGAACTTTACGGCGAGTACCTGCCGAACGCTCAGGGCGAGGACGTGGTGGCCGGGATTCGCACGCCGCAGCCCATCTCCCGGCTGAAGGAAGAAATGCCGGACGTGTACCGGCAGTTTGCCGGCATCTGCGAGCTTTTAGACAAGCACTACCGCAACATGCAGGACGTGGAGTTCACCATTGAGCGGGGCCGGCTGTACATGCTGCAGACGCGCAACGGCAAGCGCACCGCCCAGGCGGCCCTGAAGATTGCCGTGGACATGGTCAACGAGGGCCTGATCACGAAAGAGGAGGCCGTGATGCGGGTGGAGCCGGCACACCTGGACCACCTTTTGCACCGGCGCATCGACCCCGGCGCCCGGCTGGAGGTGATTGCCAAAGGTCTGCCCGCTTCTCCCGGCGCCGCCAGCGGAAAGGTGGTTTTCGACGCCGACGAGGCGGAGAAGCTGGGCAACGACGGGGAAAAAATCATCCTGGTGCGCACCGAGACCACTCCCGACGACATTCACGGGATCGTCGCCGCCCAGGGAGTGCTCACCTCCCGCGGCGGGATGACCAGCCACGCCGCCGTGGTGGCCAGGGGCATGGGACAGCCCTGCGTCTGCGGCTGCGAGGCCATCCGGATCGACTACGACGCCGGGGAGTTCCGGGTGAACAGCCTGGTGGTGAAAAAGGGGGACGTGATCTCCATCGACGGGGCGACCGGTCAGGTCATTCTGGGCGAGGTGCCTTTAATCGATCCGGAGCTTTCTCCCGAATTCCGGCAGCTGCTGGAGTGGGCGGACGAAATCCGCACCCTGGGGGTGCGCGCCAACGCCGACACGCCGGCCGACGCGGCCAAGGCCAGGGAGTTCGGCGCCGAGGGCATCGGCCTGACCAGGACGGAGCACATGTTCATGGCTCCCGACCGCGTGCCCATCGTCCAGGAGATGATCATGGCCGCCGACCTTGAAGAGCGCCGGCGCGCCCTGGATAAGCTTTTGCCCATGCAGCAGGGCGACTTCTACGGGATCTTGAAGGCCATGGAGGGCCTGCCCGTAACCATCCGCCTTTTGGACCCGCCGCTGCACGAGTTCCTGCCCAACGCCGAGGAACTGGCGGTGGAGCTGACCCGCCTGCGCCTGACCGGCGGCAGCGCCGAAGAAATCAGGGCGAAGGAAGAAATCCTGAAAAAAGTGCGCGCCCTGCACGAATTCAACCCCATGCTGGGCCACCGCGGCTGCCGGCTGGGGATCACCTACCCCGAAATTTACGAAATGCAGGCCCGGGCCATTTTCCGGGCGGCCGCCCAGCTGATCAAGGAAGGCCGCCAGGTGATTCCGGAAGTGGAGATTCCGCTCGTGGGCGAAGTGAACGAACTGAAAATCACCCGGGAAGCGGTGGACCGGGCGGCCAGGGAAGTAATGGAAGAAACCGGGGTAAAAATAGAGTACGCGGTGGGCACGATGATCGAGGTGCCGCGGGCCGCCCTGGTGGCCGACGAGATCGCGCGGGAGGCGGAGTTCTTCTCCTTCGGCACCAACGACCTGACGCAGACCACCTTCGGCTTTTCCCGGGACGACGCCGAAGGCAAGTTCCTCCACGAGTACGTGGAGAAAAAGATCCTGCCGGAAGACCCCTTCATGGTGCTGGACCGCCGCGGCGTCGGCAAGCTGATGAAAATGACCGTGGAACTGGGCCGGCAGACCAGGCCGGACCTGGTCATCGGCATCTGCGGCGAGCACGGCGGGGAGCCGAACTCCATCGAATTCTGCCATGAGATCGGCTTAAACTACGTCAGCTGTTCGCCCTTCCGGGTACCCATCGCCCGCCTGGCCGCCGCGCAGGCGAAAGTAAAGGCCAAAGGCGCCTATGCCGCCAGCCATACGGTGTAATCCAATGAAGCGGGATAAATAAAGGCACAGAGGCACAAAGGGAAGTGTAAACGACCGGGCTATTTTTCCTTAGCACCTCTGTGCCTGAGAAACCATGTGTCTCCCCTTTAATTTAAAAAATCTTCCGTCCGCCGGGTTGACTTTCCGGCGGAACTTTTGTATACTATGTATTGCCGCGGAGCTGTGGTGTAGTCGGTTAACATACCGGCCTGTCAAGCCGGAGATCGCGGGTTCAAGTCCCGTCAGCTCCGCCATTTATTTTTGTAGGGCATGATAAAGAGGGGGTCAACCCCTCTTTATACTGTGGAAGAAGCGCAAAATTGGGTGGATCTTTTAAAGAGTAAATGGGGGAAGAGGAATTTCCGGCAAGGATAAAAGGAAGAGCTTTACTGCGATCCCGATCCGCTCTTTCCCCACTACCACCCCGACCCCGTGAAAACAGCCAACCTGGATAAAAGGCCGGGGGTGTTGTTGCTTGCCGGGGGTAGCTTCGTCCACCATATATTAGACGGCATGTGGCGCTTTCCGGGAACTTACCTCTGTCCTTTTTACGGCTGGAGTTTCCCGAAAGGCGATCCAAAAGGCTGGTTCTGGCAGTGGGTGAGCAGTCTTTTGACCAATCCGTGGGTTTATGTACCGGAGATAATCGGCGGCGTTGTTCTCCTTTACTCTTTTGGGAAGTTGACTTATCAAAAGCAGATCCGGACATTTATGGCGACCGGAAAGACAGAACCGCAAAGCGAAGGGTAAGGGACGTGAGGTGTCTCCGTTCCTTTCTCCTTCCCCGATAAAACTGAACTTCTTTTAATGCAGGGGATCGTCAAAGTTATTAAACAAATACCATTATTAAACATATTTACCATGTGTTAATCATATCTTTATACAGCAATTTGGAGCAACAGATCTTTTTTGATCTTTGCAAATTTCTTTTCTTAA
>JBFMEJ010000113.1:0-5650 GCA_040753275.1 Bacillota bacterium | reverse complement strand
TGTGGCCATGTGCCAGCGGGCCATTGTTCTCATGTTGAGCCTGTTTATTATTTTTCTGACCTGCCCGCTGAACAAGAAAAAGGGCGCTAAAATCACCTTTTTTGATGTTCTGCTGGCCCTGGCCGGGCTGGCCGCAGGCACCTACGTTTTACTCTACTTCGACGAACTGGTGAACAGGATGGGGATGCCGAACACGACCGACCTGATCATGGGCGGAATCGCCATCCTTTTGGTTCTGGAGGGGACCCGACGCTCCCTGGGCTGGCCTCTGCCGGTGGTGACCGGCCTCTTCTTACTTTATAACTATTTCGGCCAGTATATTCCGGGGACCTTTGGCCACCGGGGCTACGACCCGACCAGGATCATCAACCAGATGTACCTGACCACGGAAGGGATTTTCGGCGTTCCCCTGGGCGTGATCGTCAGCATTGTTTATCTTTTTGTGCTGTTCGGCGCCTTTCTGGAAAAAAGCGGCGGGGGCAATTTCTTTATCAATTTTGCCGTTGCCCTGGCCGGCCGGGCCAGGGGCGGGCCGGCGAAAATCGCCGTGATCGGGAGCGGCCTGATGGGTACCATTTCCGGCAGCAGCATTGCCAACGCCATGACGGTGGGCAGTTTTACGATTCCCCTGATGAAGCGCATCGGTTACCGGCCGGAGTTTGCCGCCGCCGTGGAGGCGGGCGCCTCTACCGGGGGGCAGATCATGCCTCCGGTCATGGGCGCCGGCGCCTTTATCATGTCGGAATTTACCCAGATCCCGTACTTAAAAATTATTGCCGCGGCGGCTATCCCGGCGATTTTATATTACTTCTGCCTTTATATGAACGTTCATTATGAGGCCTGCCGGACAGGTTTGAAAGGGTTGCCCCCCGAAGAAGTGCCGAAAATGAAAAAGGTTTTCGCGGACGGGTGGGTATATATTATTCCGATTGTGGCTCTGATCGCCATTTTGGTGCTGGGCTACAGCCCGGCCCGGGCGGCCTACGTCAGCATTGCCCTGCTGATTGCGGCCAGCCTGGTCCGCGCTTCCACCAGGATGAAGCTGATCGACGTCTGGAACGCGTTAAGAGACGCCGGGATGACCGCTTTTGCCGTGGTTGCCGCCTGCGCCTGCGCCGGCATGATCGTCGGCTCGGTCAGCATGACCGGGCTGGGGATCAAGTTTTCCAATGTCATCGGCACCCTGGCCGGCGACAAGGAAATCCTCGCCCTGCTGCTGACCATGTTCGCTTCGCTGATCCTGGGCATGGCCCTGCCGACCACCGCCAACTATATCGTCCAGGCTTCCATTGCCGCGCCGGCCCTGGTGGCGCTGGGCATTCCGGTGTTGACCGCCCACCTGTTTGTGTTTTACTTTGGTGTTTTTGCCGACATTACCCCGCCGGTGGCCCTGGCGGCGTACGCCACCGCCGGGATTGCCCAGGCGAATCCGATGACCAGTGGGTTTATTGCTTCGAGAAACGTGATTGTCGCTTTTCTGGTTCCCTACCTCTTTGTATATTATCCCGCCCTTTTAGGCAAGGCGCCGGCCGTCGATGTTCTGGTCGTGACGGTTGCCTCGCTCTTCGGAATAGTGGCCTTGAGCGCAGCTTTCTCGGGATATTTCCAGCGCCGCTGTCACCCCCTGGAAAGGCTGCTGCTGCTGGTATCCGCCGGAATGCTTTTATATCCGGAGTATTTCACCAGTTTTCTTGGCCTGGTTATTTTGGCCGTTTTATACGTTTGGCAGGGACTGAAAAATAAAAAAGCCGTGCCGGAGGAGGTGGCGGAGAAAAGTTAAACAGAGGAGAAAGAAATAGGAACAAAAAACGCACCCGCAACAAAGCAAGTAAAGTAATTGTGCAAAATGAAGGAGGTCTTCAGGAAATGTTCACGTTCCGGAAAGCAAAAAGTTTTGGGTGGGTTGCTGTTTTGGCTCTGGTTGCTTTGCTGGTCGCCGGCTGCGGCGGAAGCAAGGAAAAGACCGGCGGGCAGGGTGAAGGCCAGGGTCAGCCGCCCGCGCCGGCAAAGGTGCAGAAAATGTCCATTTCCACTGGCGCGACCAGCGGCACCTACTATCCCCTGGGTACCGCCATCGCCAACGTCCTGACCAACGCCGGGCTGGGTCTGAACGTAGCCGCCGAAGCCACCGGCGGGTCGATTGAAAATGCCCGCCTGATTGCCCAAAAACAAACCGAGATCGGTTTTGTGGAGTCGCTGATTGCCGACTGGGCATACAACGGAAAAGAAATGTTTAAGGATAAAAAGGTGGAAAACATTCGCGGTTTGATGTCCCTTTACCCGAACACAATTCAGACGGTAGTCAAAACGAAATCCGGGATTAAAACCTACAAAGACCTGAAAGGAAAGAAAGTGGCCGTAGGCATCCAGGGCAGCTCAAGCCCCCTGGCCATGCAGGCGGTGCTGGAGTCTTACGGGATGTCCATGAATGATATCAAGCCCCAGTACCTGGCCTTCGGCCCCTCCATCGAGCTGCTGAAGGACGACCAGGTGGACGCCGTGATGGTGGACGCCGGCGCGCCTAACTCGTCCATTATTGACATCAGCTCCCAGCACGAAATCAGGATTCTTTCCATCGACCCCGAAAACATCAAAAAGATCAGGGAAAAATACCCCTATTTTTCCGAGCCGGTGACAATCCCGAAAGGAACTTACAAAGGGGTCAACGAGGATGTGGTTACCACCGGTTCGCTGGCCACGCTGTGCGTGCGGGCCGACCTGCCGGAAGACCTGGTTTACAACATTACCAAGACCATCTTTGAGAAAAAAGAGGAAATCGCCAAGGTGCACGAAAAGGGAAAGAGTATTGATCTGAAAAATGCCACCAACGGCATTTCCATTCCGCTGCACCCCGGAGCGGAAAAGTATTACAAGGAAAAAGGAGTGCTGAAGTAAGGGAGTGTTGAAATAGGTAAAAATCCTTTTGAAGAGAAGAGCTTTCGATGTTCGAACTGGAGCAGGAAAAACGCAATGGAAGGAGCCCTTTTAAGCAGGCATTAAATCCTGGCCCGGACGCCGCAACGGAACTTCGCAAAGCTCTTCTCTTTTTGGGCAGTTTCCTTGATTTTTGATCGTGGAGATGAGTGCCGTGGACGAGGAACCAAAAGAATTTAACGCAGCGGGCCGGGTTGCGCAGATCTGCACCCACCTGGGGGAGGTCAAAGGTGCTTTCAGCGACGCCATCATCCCTCCTCTCTTTGAAACAGTTAACTTCTATTTTCACGGCCTGGAGGAAGCCGTCGAATATTTCATGCGGCCGGACCCGGGTCCGGGCCGGGAGCGCTTTTATTACACCCGGATGGCCAACCCGACGACGCAGATCCTGGAGAAAAAGCTGGCCGCGCTGGAAAAGGCCCCGGCCTGCAAATGTTTTGCTTCCGGGATGGGTGCCATCGGGGCGGCCGTTTTAGGGCTGGCCCGGGCCGGGGACCACATCGTCGCCGTGCGCACGATTTATAAAAATACCTACCGGATTCTGAACGAAATAGCTCCGCGATATGGCATTAGGGTAACTTTTGTGGGCGGGCACCGGGTCGAAGACTTCGAGGCGGCGCTGCACCCCGAAACGTCTTTGTTTTTCCTGGAAAGCCCGGCCAGTTCCCGTTATTCGCTGCAGGACCTGGCGGCTGTGGCAGGGTTGGCCAAAAGCCGCGGGATCGTCACGCTCATCGACAATACCATCGCCACGCCGTACAACCAGAACCCGCGCGATTTCGGCATTGACGTGGTCATTCACTCCGGCAGCAAGTACTTAAACGGACACGGCGACGTGCTCCTCGGGGCGGTTTGCGGGGATGAGGAAACCATTAAGCAAATTGGTGAACGCGAGCATTACCTGCGGGGCAACCTTTTAGGGCCTTTTGAAGCCTGGCTGGCGCTGCGGGGGCTGCGTACGTTCCCTCTGCGGATGGCCCACGCCAACCGGGCCGGCCTGGAGATCGCCCATTTTCTGGAAAACCACCCGAAAGTGGCCCGGGTCTTTTACCCCCTGCTGCCTTCGCACCCCCAGCACGAACTGGCTGTCCGCCAAATGCGCGGGGCGGGCTCGCTGCTGGCTTTTGAATTAAAGGATGGGCCGGGGAAAGTCAGCCCATTTATCAACCGGCTCCAACACTTCAAAATTGCCGCCAGCTGGGGAAGCTTCGAAAGCCTGGTCTGGTACCCTTTGACGGGGGTAAAGAACCCGGACCCGCAATGGCTGGAGGAACACGAACTGAGCCCGTCCCAGGTCCGTCTGTCCATCGGGCTGGAAGACCTGGAGGCAATCAAAGAGGATCTCGACAACGCCCTGCGGGGCTAGCGGGTCAGATTAAAACCAATGTCCGGGTGGGGTATCGCCGGACAGAACAACGGTTTAAAGAGGTATTTACCTCTGGCACAAATTTTGCATAGGTTTTTTGTTACCGGAAAACTACCAGCGAAATGGTTGAGCTTTTTAGGTGTGGCATGAGATGAAATCGTGGAAAAAATAACCGGGAGGAGGGAAATGCGGGTACCAGCCAGGCTAAAGGCGCGGTGGCGCCATCTGGATGAGATTTATTGTCAGATAACTGGTTTAGTCAAGAATATAAAACACGAAAGTTGTATGAATGGGATCCAATCCGGGAGGTAATTATTTATGCCCCAAATCACCATCAACCCCCGCCGCTGCAAGCACTGCGGCATCTGCGTCGCCTTTTGCCCCAAGGAGGTCTTCGGCGCCGACTCCCGGGGCGCCCCTGTGGTCGAGCGCGCCGAAAAGTGCACGGCCTGCGGCCTGTGCGTGCTGCGGTGCCCGGATTTTGCTTTGGAAGTGGGTGAACAAGGGAAATGAACATGGCCAGCGGAATTAAAGCTGAAGACAGAACCGCAAGCCCCGTTGAGAGAGGGGACGGGGAAGTCCGCCGGCTTTTCCTCCAGGGGAACGAAGCCATCGCCGAAGGGGCCATCGCGGCCGGCGCCCGCTTTTACGCCGGCTACCCGATCACTCCTTCTTCGGAGATCGCCGAAGCCTGCGCCGAGAAGCTGCCGGCCGTGGGCGGCGTCTACATCCAGATGGAGGACGAACTGGGCAGCATCGCCGCCGTTATCGGCGCCTCCTTAACGGGAGTAAAGGCCTTCACCGCCACTTCCGGCCCCGGCTTTTCGCTTATGCAGGAGAACCTGGGCGTTGCCGTCTTAGGCGAGGTCCCCTGCGTGGTGGTCAACGTGCAGCGCTCCGGCCCCAGCACGGGGCTGGCCACCAAGCCCGCCCAGGCGGACGTCATGCAGGCCCGCTGGGGGCGCCACGGGGATCAACACCTGATCGTCCTTTCCCCGGCCACGGTCCAGGAGTGCTTCGACCTCACCGTGACCGCCTTTAACTTGGCCGAGCGCTTCCGGGTGCCGGTGATCCTTTTGGCCGACGAAATTGTGGCCCATATGAGAGAAAACGTAACCTTACCCGACCCGGCCCAGATCAAGATCGTGAACCGGAAAAAGCCTGCCTGCCCGCCGGAAGAGTACCTGCCCTTCAAACCGGACCCCGACGGTGTCCCGCCGCTCGCCGACTACGGCAGCGAGTACATCTTCCACGTGACCAGTTCCATGCACGGGGAAAGGGGCTACAGCCAGAACGACCCCGCCAACGCCGGGGCCAAGATCGGGCGCCTTTTCACCAAGCTGGACAACC
>JBFMEJ010000112.1:0-5721 GCA_040753275.1 Bacillota bacterium | reverse complement strand
CATTTCGGCGGCAAAGGTTTGCAGGACGCCTTTCAAATCGCCGAAGGTGATGCGGGTATCGATAGCCAGGCCTTCCACTTGATGAAACATCGGCGAGTGCGTGGCGTCGTCATCGCGGCGGTAGACCTTGCCCGGCGCGATGACTTTCACCGGGATGCGCCCGGCCATCCGTTCCATGGTGCGGACCTGGACAGGGGACGTGTGCGTCCGCAGGACCACTTCATCATCGATAAAGAATGTATCCTGCATATCCCGGGCAGGGTGATCCTTCGGAATATTGAGCGCTTCGAAGTTGTAGTAGTCCAGTTCCACCTCCGGCCCTTCTGCAATTTCAAAGCCCAGGCCCAGGAAAATATCTTCAATCTGACGCTGAACCAGGGTCAGCGGGTGAAAATGGCCGAGGGAAAATTTTGTCCCGGGCAGAGTAAGATCAATTTTCTCCTCCAACAGGCGGGCCTGCTTGATTCTTTCTTTAACCGCCGCTGTCCGGGCGGCGATCGCCGCTTCAATCACTTCCCGCACTTCATTGGCCACCTGACCCACCCGCGGCCGCCGGTCCGGGGGGAGTGCTCCCATCCCGCGTAAGATCTGGGTCAGTTCACCCTTTTTCCCTAAATAACGGATGCGGACCTCATTAATTTCCTCCAGGCTTTTGGCCTCTTCCAGAACCTTTTTCGCCTCTTCGGCCATCTGTAGTAACTTTTGTTCCAAGCGAACGGGACCCCCTTAAGAATAGGAATTAAGGATTGCATAAAAAAACCATCCCCGCGGGACGGAATCTTAAAATGGCCTGACCTCTTCCAGTCTTTGTTTTCAAGGGCTGGCCAATTTGCCGGGCAGAGGGAATGTTTCCGGTCAGTGCAGGGCAAACCTTCTATAGAGCATATATGCTTTGATCGAACCGGTGGCGGCGAAGAGTCTCCAAAAAAATTCGGCGGTGAAAAGCATTATTTTGCTCACGCCCTTTCCTGTTTTTTGGGACCCCGGCCTGATTATATCACAAGGCATTTCTAAAAACAAGGAAAATGAAATTGATCAAGATCGCTGGCGAACGGCTTCATACAGCATAATTGCCGCCGCCATGGCGGCATTTAAAGATTCGGCACGACCCGGCATGGGTATGCGCACGACCCGGTCCGCCCTTTGCAGTATTTTTTCCGAGCATCCTCTGGCTTCATTGCCGACGGCCAGCACTGTCGGACGGGTTAAATCGCATCCGGCCAGGATTTCTTTTGCCCCCGGATCGCCGGCAACCAGCTGCAGGCCGGCCCGGGAGAGCTGCTCCAGCAGCTCCTCCACCCCGGAAACGGGCAGCACCGGCAGATGGAACACTGAGCCCATGGTGGCCCGGAGGGTCTTGGGGTTGTACAGATCGACGGTTCCCCCGGTGAAAAGCACGCCTTCCGCACCGGCGGCGTCGGCGCTGCGGATCATGGTGCCGAAGTTCCCCGGATCCTGGACCGCGTCTGCCAGAAGCAACAGCGAGGGTTTCCTTCCAAGCATACCGGTCAGGTCTTCCTCTCTCCGGCAGGCAACCGCCATTACCCCCTGGGGAGTATCAGTGGAAGCAACGGCGTCAAAAACTTTTTTCTCTACGGCCAAACATTTTAGGTTTGCTTCCGCGGCCAGCCTTAAAATTGTTTGGCCGGCCGCACTGGCGCCCCATTCCCCGGTGTAAACCAGCAACTCTAAAGGCCAGTTAAAGCGGAGCGCCTCGGCTACCATCAGGCTGCCTTCGACGAGAAATTTTTGTTCTTTTTCCCGGAACTTCCGGTAGCCCAATTTGCGGATATATTTGATCTGGGGGTTTTGGAGGCTGGCGACCGGCATAAAAATCACCTTTAAAAAAACGGGAATTGGGAATTAGACCCGCGGCATGGATGTCTAATTCCTATTCACCAAGTTGCTTGAGCCTGTCGTCGCGGCCGATGGCCACCAGCACGTCGCCTTCCTCGAGAACCTGCCCGGCGCCCGGGGAAATAATAATATCCTCCCCGCGCCGGACGGCCAGGACGGTCACTCCGTATTTTTGGCGGAGCGCCGACTCGCCGAGGCTTTTGCCGATAAACCTGGCCGGGACCACTACTTCCACGATGCTGTAGTCCGGCGAGAGGTGAATTTGATCAATGATGTTCCGGGAAACCAGGGCGTGGGCCACCCGCGCGCCCATATCCCTTTCGGGAAAAACAACCACGTCGGCGCCTACCTTTTGCAGCACTTTGCCGTGCAGTTCGTCGTTAGCCTTGGCTACTATTTTGCGCACGCCCATCTCCTTTAGCATTACCGTAATGAGAATGCTGGCTTTGATCTCCTGGCCGATAGCCACCACGACCACGTCGAAATTGCGCAAGCCCAGCGACTTTAAGGCTTCCTCCTCCATGGCGTCAACCTGGACCGCGTACGTAACTTCGTCAGTGATACCGTTTACTTTGTCGGCGTCCGCATCCACCGCCAGCACTTCGTAACCCATCCGGGAAAGCGTCCTGGCGACGCTTGAGCCAAACCTTCCCAGGCCGATAACGGCAAACTGCAGCATAACCCGTTCCCTACCCGATTAATATTTTTTCCTCCGGGTACCGGATAAAAGTTTTTTTCTTCTGTTGTGCCAGGGCAAAAACTAAAGTCAACGGCCCCAGGCGCCCGGAAAACATGGTCAGGATAATCAAAATCCGCCCTAAAGGAGTCAGGTGCGGGGTCAAGCCCATGCTCAAACCCACCGTTCCGAAGGCGGAAACGCTTTCAAACAAGATGGTCAGAAAATCTGCTTTTTCGGTTATATTTAAGACAAGCGTGGCAACCGTGACCACACTTACGGCCAGCAAGGCAACCGCCAGGGCCCGGTAGACCTGCCCGGGCAAAATCCGCCGGCGCATCAATTCGGTATCTTCCTTGCCCCTGGCCAGTGACCAGACCGCAATAACCAGCAAACCAAAGGTCGTTGTCTTGATTCCGCCTCCCGTGGACCCCGGAGAAGCGCCGATAAACATGAAAATAATCAATAAAAACTGGGTGGCCGGACGTAAACCGCCGATGTCTACCGTATTAAAACCGGCCGTCCGCGGAGTAACCGACTGAAAGTAAGCCGCCAGGAACTTCCCCGGCAGGGAAAGGTGGGTCAGCCCGTGCGACCATTCCAGAAACAAGAAGAAAAGAAAGCCACAGCCGATCAGGAAAACGGTCATCAATAACGTCAGCCGGGAGTGAACGGAAAGCCCTCGCTCTTTCCATTTATAAATGTTGACAACCACGGAAAAACCCAGGCCGCCCAGAATAATGAGGGTGGTTACGGAAAAGACAACCACCGGGTCACCGGCGTAAGCAGTTAAACTGCGAAACCCCCCAAAAACGTCAAAACCAGCGTTGTTGAAGGCTGAAACGGCATGAAACAACCCAAACCAGAGGCAACGCGGCCAGCCGACATCGTAAAACCACCGCCAGGAGAGAATGAAGGCAAAAATCCCTTCTGTTGCGAAAGTAAAGAGCAAGACGGCCCTGACCAGCCTGACCACTCCGGCGACATCGATCTGATTCAGCGATTCCCGGATCAATATCCGCTCCTTTAAACCAATCCGTTTACCCAGAAGCAGAAAAAACAAAGTGGCCATGGTCATGAACCCCAGGCCGCCCGTCTGGATTAAAATTAAAATGATTAACTGGCCCCAGAAGGACCAGTGCGTGCCGGTATCGACCACCACCAGGCCGGTGACACAAACGGCGGAGGTAGCCGTGAATAAAGCCGTTAAAAAATCGCCGGCCTGTCCGGAAGCAGAGGCGAAAGGCAGGCAAAGGAGCACCGCGCCGGCTAAAATTACCGCGGCAAACCCGGCCACGAGAACCTTCGGCGGGCTAAACCGCGAGGAAAAAAGCCTGCGTTCCCGGACCGGCAAAAGTGTTCTTTTCCCTCTTTCAGCAAGTTCAGCCACCAGCAACCAGCCTCAGAACAGTCGTCGGTCGTTGGACGTCGGTCGTCAGACACTTGATCAAAGCCTCGATTTGGCAACTTCCACCAGTTTTCCAAACGCCTGCGCATCCTTTACCGCCAAATCGGCAAGCATTTTCCGGTTGATCTCCACCCCGGCCTTCCGCAGGCCGTTCATCAAGCGGCTGTAGGTAATCCCGTTCAAGCGCGCGGCTGCGTTGATCCGGGCAATCCAGAGCTTCCGGAAATCTCTTTTTCTTGCCTTGCGATCCCGGTAAGCGTAAACCAGGGATTTCATTACCTGCTGCCTGGCTACCCGGTAAAGTTTGCTTTTGGCGCCATAGTACCCTCTCGCCAGTTTGAGCATTTTTTTGTGCCTTTTTCGCGATACTACACTACTTTTGACTCGTGGCATGTTAATCTCCTCTCTAGTAAAGACAGGAATTAGGGATGGGGAATAAGGATTATGGATTAGATAATCGCGGATTAGTTCTCCATCCCGCTTTTGGGCAAAAACACTAAAGGGAAAACTATTTTCCGGAAAAAAATTCCTTCCCTGAACGTTTAAAATTAATATGGCAGCAGTCGTTTGACCCTTTTTGCATCAGCCGGGTTTAAGACCGTTCCCTGGCGGAGCCGGCGTTTCCGCCGGGCTGTTTTTTTTCCCAGCAAGTGGCTGTGAAAAGCATGGGAAGCTTTAATTTTTTTCGTCGCCGTTTTCTTAAAACGTTTGGCAGCGCCGCGGTGGGTTTTAATTTTCGGCATCAACAATAACCTCCTCAACAGTCGCCGGTCATCAAATTAAGATGGTGCCTTATTCCTTCGTGCTCCTTTTCCTTTGTCCCCTTAGTCCCTTTGTCCCTCTGTGCCTCTGTGCCTTTGTGTCTTTGTCCCTCTACTGCTCCTGCCTTAACTCCTGTCTGATTTCCTGCCTGGGAGCAAGAATCATCACCATATTTTTCCCCTCCAGCTTGGGCTGCCGCTCGATGGTCGAAATCTCTTTCACGTGCTCGGCCAGGCGGTTTAACAACATCTGGCCGAGCTGCGGATGGACGATCTCCCGGCCGCGAAACATAATGGTCGCCTTCACCTTATCGCCGTCTCTTAAAAAACGCTCGGCAGACCTGGCCTTCACCAAAAAGTCGTGATCCTCGATATTCAGCCTTAGTTTTACCTCTTTGATGTTAATAATCCGCTGTTTCTTTTTGGCTTCCTTTTCACGCTTGCTCTGCTCATACTTATACTTGCCGTAATCCATCAGGCGGCAAACCGGCGGTTTGGCCTGGGGAGCAACCTCCACCAGGTCCAGCTCTTTTTCCTCGGCCAGACGCAGGGCAGCGGCAATGGGCATAATCCCCAACTGGTTCCCGTTGACGTCAATAACCCTTACTTCCTTGACCCTGATTTCTTCATTTACCCGTAAATCTTTGGTAATACCATATCACCTCCAAAATTTGCCAACAATAAAAGCGGGCGCTCTCCACCCGCCAATACCCGTTATGCTTTCCTGCCTGCTTTCTGTAAATAACCTTATCGGCAGCCGGGCGGCGCCATAAGGTGAGAAGCGGATGGCTTCTGCTTGCTGGAAAATACCACGCCTCAATTATACACGGCACCGGCCCAAACGTCAAGTACGAGGAATGTATGAACCGTGCTTTGAGGGATAAACGATGACGGATAACGGCATTTATCCGGATCGGGCAAACGTTGCTAGAACAGTAATAAAATTTTATCTTTAAAAATTGACCTGTGTTTGATAAAATTACTTTAATCATGAACAGGAAATCCCTGACCGTTAGGGG
>JBFMEJ010000111.1:0-5746 GCA_040753275.1 Bacillota bacterium | reverse complement strand
CGGAATAAACAAATTTCAACGAAGCCGGCACCTTCAGCCAGATCTCGCCCAGCGCCATCGCCGCCGCCAGGTCGGTGCTTCCCACCCCCGTGGAAAAGGCCCCCAGGGCCCCGTAAGTGCAGGTGTGCGAATCGGCGCCCACCACCACGTCGCCCGGCCCCACCAGGCCTTCTTCCGGCAGCAGGCAGTGCTCAATGCCCATCCGGCCTACTTCAAAATAATGGGTAAGCTTTTGCCGGCGGGCAAAATCCCGCAAAATCTTCGCCTGTTCGGCCGACTTGATATCTTTATTGGGAACGAAGTGATCGGGCACCAGCACTACCCG
Organism: Bacillota bacterium; assembly: GCA_040753275.1. Taxonomy (GTDB): domain Bacteria; phylum Bacillota; class Desulfotomaculia; order Desulfotomaculales; family Nap2-2B; genus JAIMBK01. Next base: position 5,421 of record JBFMEJ010000111.1, on the reverse strand, counting down.
GTCCCGGTCAAAAACTTCCGCCACCCCGATTTTTTCAAATTCCTGGATGGCCATCGGTGCAGTGATGTCGTTACCCAAAACCAGGTCTACCTTTGCGTTCACCAGCTCCCCTGGCCGGACCGCTTTTTTCCCGGCGGCCGCGGCGAGGATTTTTTCGGTAATGGTCATGCCCATTGCAATTCGCTCCTCATGCTCCTAACATTCAATGGCCTCGTGAATTCCCCGGCCGGCCAGCACCATCGGCGAAACGTTTTCTTCCGGGTAAACAAGGCAGTTTACCAGCGCCGGACCGGGGCCGGCCAGCACATCCGGAAATACCTCCGCTACTTCTTTTTCGTTGCGGACAGTATAGCCGCTCATCCCGTAGGCCTTCGCCAGGATGCTGAAGTCCGGATGGAATTTAAAATCTACGGCCATGTAGCGGCCCTCGCAGTATACCTCCTGCAGCTGGCGCACCATGCCGAGCTGCTGGTTGTTTAAAATGAAGATTTTCAACGGCAGGCCCTGTTCCATAACAGTGGCCAGTTCCTGCATATTCATCTGGAAACTGCCGTCACCGGTAACCAGAATCACCAGTTCCCCCGGCAGCCCCAGCTGGGCGCCCACGGCGGCGGGAAGCCCGAAGCCCATCGTCCCCAGGCCGCCCGAGGAAATCAGTGAACGCGGCCGCTTGAAGCGGTAATACTGGGCCACCCACATCTGGTGCTGGCCGACGTCCGTGGCGACCACCGCGTCCCCTTTGGTCAGCCGGTATAATTCCTCAATGATGAACTGCGGCTTTAATCCATTTTCCTTTTCGTACCGGAGAGGATACAACTGTTTGAGCTCCTCAATGCGTTTCAGCCAGGCCGAACGCTCCCTTTTCTCCAGAAGGGGAAGCAAGGCCTGCAAAACCTGCTTCACGTCGCCTACGATCGGTACGTGAATGCGGACGTTTTTGCCGATTTCGGCCGGGTCGATGTCAATGTGGATGATTTTGGCCTGCGGGGCAAAGGAAGACAATTTGCCCGTCACCCGGTCGTCGAAGCGGGCGCCCAGGGCAATGAGCAGGTCACATTCGGTGACCGCCAGGTTGGCGTAGCGGGTGCCGTGCAACCCCAGCATCCCCAGAAAAAGCGGGTGGTCTCCGGGGAAGCTGGAGAGGCCCATAAAGGTATTGGTAACCGGGGCGCTGATGGTTTCGGCAAGCGTCTTCAGTTCCGCGCTGGCCCCGGAGTTGATGATGCCGCCTCCGGCGTAAATCACCGGCCGCTCCGCTTCTTTGATCAGCCGGGCGGCTTCGTTGATTTTCGTAGGGTGTCCCCGGTACGTCGGCTTATAACCCCGCAGGGTGATTTCCCGGGGGTACCGGAACTCGATGCTTGAGCTGGCCACATCCCGGGGCAAATCGACCAAAACGGGGCCCGGGCGGCCGCTGGAAGCGATGTAAAATGCTTTTTTCACGATCTCGGGAATTTTTTTGGGGTCCTTGACCAGATAATTATGCTTGGTAATCGGCATCGTAATCCCGGTTATATCCACTTCCTGGAAGGCATCCGTCCCTACCTGGCTGGTATTGACCTGCCCGGTGAAAATAACCAGCGGGACGGAGTCCATGTAGGCGTTGGCAATCCCGGTGACCAGGTTGGTCGCCCCGGGCCCGGAGGTGGCCATGCACACCCCTACGCGGCCGGTCGCCCGGGCGTAGCCGTCGGCGGCGTGGGCCGCCCCCTGTTCGTGCCGGACCAGGACGTGCTTGATTTTCGAATGGTACAGGGCGTCGTAAACGGGTACGATGGCCCCGCCGGGGAGGCCGAAAATAACTTCTACTTTTTCCTCCTCCAGGCAGCGGACCAGAGCTTCGGCAGCCACGATTTCCATTGCCGGCCTCCCTCCTTTACTCCTCTTCTTTTCCGTTTCCGCCGGTATACCGGGAGCCGCGCAGCATGGCAATTTTGCCCGTCCGGACAAGCTCCTTGATGCCGTAGGGGCGCAGGGATTCTTCAAAGGCCCTGATCTTCCCCTCGTTGCCGGTGCATTCCAGGGTTAATGTGCGCCGGCCCAGGTCCACAATGCGCGCCCGGAAAATTTCGGCAATCTGGGCGATCTCACCGCGCTGGCCGGGCTCCGCGCTGACCTTGATCAAGACCAGTTCGCGATCCACGTATTCTTCGGCGGTAACGTCGGTGATTTTAATCACGTCAATGAGTTTGTGCAGCTGCTTGGTCACCTGTTCCAGCGTGCGGTCGTCGCCTTCCACCACAATGGTCATCCGGGATACGGCCGGGTTGTCGGTGCGGCCCACCGCCAGGCTGTCAATGTTAAAGCCCCGCCGGCTGAACAAACCGGCCACACGGGCCAGCACCCCCGGGTTATTTTCTACCAGTACCGCCAGTGTGCGTCGCATCGCTCCACGCTCCTACCCCAACATTTTGTCTAAGGATTCGCCCGGGGGAACCATGGGGAGGACGTTCTCCTCCCGCTCGATGACAAAATCGATCATCACCGGCTTCGGCACGGCCAGGGCCTCCTGGAGCACCGGCGCTACTTCTTCGGGTTTGGTTACCCGCATTCCCACCGCCCCGTATGCCTCCGCCAGCTTCACAAAATCGGGGTTCCGCAGCTCCGTGTAGGAGTAGCGCCGGTTGTAGAACAGTTCCTGCCACTGGCGCACCATCCCCAGGTAGCCGTTATCCATCACGGCGATCTTCACGGGCAGGTTGTAGTTGACCGCCGTAGCCATTTCCTGGATATTCATCTGGATGCTTCCGTCGCCGGAGATGCTGAAAACCACTTCGTCGGGACAGGCCACCTGCACCCCGATGGCCGCCGGCAGGCCGAAACCCATGGTGCCCAGGCCCCCCGAAGAAATAAACGAACGGGGACGGGTAAAGGTGTAATACTGCGCCGTCCACATCTGGTGCTGCCCGACGTCCGTAGCCACCCTGGCCCGCCCGCCGGTCGCCCGGTAAATCTCCCGGATTACCTGCTGCGGTTTTAAGCGGCCGTTTTCCTCGTAGGTCAAGGGATATTCCTTTTTCCACTGCTGGATTTTTTCCTGCCAGGCCCCGGGCAACCTGGGCTCCAGGCGCTCGCACAGGGCGCGCAGGGTCTTTTTTACGTCGCCCACGATGGGGATGTCCACCCGAACATTTTTGCCGATTTCCGCGGGATCAATATCGATATGAATGATCTTCGCCTCTTTGGCAAAGCAATCCAGCCGGCCCGTTACCCGGTCGTCAAAGCGAACTCCGACGGCAATCAACAGATCGCACTCGCACACCGCATAATTGGCGTACTTGCTGCCGTGCATGCCCAGCATCCCTAAAGACAACGGGTGATCTCCGGGAAAGCCGGTCAGCCCCATCAAAGTTGCCGTCACCGGCGCCAGAATTAATTCGGCGAACCTTAGCAACTCGGCGTTGGCGCCGGAGTTGACCACCCCGCCGCCGGCGTAGATCACGGGGCGCTCGGCAGCCAGAATGGCCCGTACCGCTTCTTCCACCCGGGCCGGGGAGGGCTCCGTTACCGGCTTGTAGCCGGGCAAATTCACCGGGCCCGGATCCTCGTCCTCGGTCAAGCCGGCGGACACATCGCGCGGAATGTCCACCAGCACGGGGCCGGGGCGGCCGGTGGTGGCCAGGTAAAAAGCCTCCCGGACCACACGGGCAAGCTCCCGGACGTCTTTCACCAGGTAGTTGTGCTTGGTCACGGGCAGCGTAATTCCCGTAATGTCGGCTTCCTGAAAAGAATCTTTCCCCAGTTGGGACGTGACCACCTGGCCGGTGAAGGCGACCAGCGGCACGGAATCCATGTAGGCGTTGGCAATCCCTGTCACCAGGTTGGTCGCTCCCGGTCCGGACGTGGCCAGGCAAACGCCGGGGCGGCCGGAGGCGCGGGCGTACCCGTCGGCCGCGTGGGCGGCCCCCTGTTCGTGTCTGGTTAAAATATGGCGAATCTTGCTATCGTACAGGGCGTCATAAATCGGCAGGACGGCGCCGCCGGGATAACCGAAAATGGTGTCCACGCCCTGTTCGATTAAGCACTCGACCAGAATTTGCGCTCCCGATTTAACCATGTTGCTTACCTCCGATTACCTTCCCAAAAAGGAGGCAATATTTCATTATGTAGAAAATTATTCCCCAATCGGGCGCGGGCAATTTCCCTCTGCGCCCTTTAACCCTACTCAGCCTTTGTTCCTTTGTCCCTTCTCCTTTGTGCCTTTGTGCCTTTGTCCTTTGTATCTTTATCCTTCTATTCCTTGGTGCCTTTGTGCCTTCACCTTTTTCACCCGGCCTGGCTGGCCTGCTGCCGGCTTTCCTCAGCAAAAATGAGGGGCCCGTCCACCTTGGTTAGTTCCCGAAAGGCGTGGATCAGCTCCCAGGTAACCGGGCCGGGGCGGCCGTCGCCAATCGGCCTTCCGTCCAGTTTCACGGCCGGGATGACTTCGGCGGCGGTGCCGGTTAAGAAGCACTCGTCGGCATTGTAGATATCGTAGCGGGTAAACAGTTTCTCCTCAACTTTCATACCTTTATTGCGGGCGATTTCCATCACTGCGTTGCGCGTTATGCCCACCAGGATCCCTACGTAAGGAGGCGGGGTAATTAAAGTGGTATCTTTAACGATAAATATATTATCACCCGTGGCCTCGGCCACGTAACCCTCCTGGTTCAACATAACCGCTTCCGGCACCCCCGCCAGGTTGGCTTCAATCCGGGCATAGATATTATTCAGGTAGTTAAGCGATTTCACCTGCGGGTTGCAAGCCTCGGGAAGATTCCGCCGCGTAGCCACCGTGATCATTTCCAGGCCTTTTTTATATAATTCCTCGGGATACAGCTGGATGGAAGCGGCGATGCAAAAGATGGTCGGTTTGCTGCACTTTCGCGGATCCAGCCCGAGGTCCCCCGGCCCCCGGGTAACCACCAGGCGGATATACCCATCCCTTACGTTATTTCGCCGGCAGGTCTCCAGGACGACTTCTGCCATTTCTTCTTTGGACAATGAAATCTCCAGGGAAATTGCGCGCGCGGAGTTGTACAGGCGGTCGATATGCTCCTTTAATTTAAACACCCTGTTGTGGTAAGCCCGGATCCCCTCGAACACACCGTCCCCGTACAAAAGGCCGTGGTCAAAAACGGAAACGACGGCTTCTTTCTCCGGAACGTACCGGCCGTTTAAATAAATAATCAGACCCATAAGAACACTCCTTTTAACATAGGAATTAGAAATTGGGAATTCCAAAAATAATAAAACCTCTCACCCCCAGCAGCCCGGAACAACTGCCAGGGACGAGAGGTAAATCCTTCCCGCGGGACCACCCTGTTTGCCCTTACCTCGCGATAAGGGCCCCTTTTGTGTCTTTGCACCAAGACACGGCCCTGATAACGGGCGGACTGCCCGGCCCGGCTTAATCGGCAGGCCTTAAGCCGCCTTTCGGCC
>JBFMEJ010000110.1:0-5751 GCA_040753275.1 Bacillota bacterium | reverse complement strand
GAATTCAGGGATTTGCTCGAGCAGCATTTTCGAGAGGTAAAAATTTTTGGCCAATACGCTAACCAGATCTGGGCGATCACCGGGGCTCCGGATAGTTTCCAACCACCCGTCGAAACCCCCCACTTTTTTCTTGCCCTTTGTAAAAAGGGGCCGTAAGTAAACGGGGATGATTGCCTGTAACCGGAAGATCGGGTTTTCCGGACTGGCCTCCGCACGTTTTTCCATAAAGAGGAGGTTTTGAGAAAAATGTGGCAGGGTAATTTTCCGATTAAACTGGAACTGGGCAGCGGCGGGAATCCGCAACCGGGCTACGTGCACCTGGACATCCGGCCGGATTCGCCGCACGTGGAAATTGTCCACGATCTCCAGGAACCGCTTCCGCTGCCCGACTGTTCAGTGGAAGAAATCCTGGCCAACCATTGCCTGGAACATATCACGTGGCGGAAGATCCGCCGGCTGGTTCAGGAATGTTACCGCGTCCTCTTGCCCGGCGGAAAAATTTTTATCCGGACGCCAGACCTGGAGTTCATTGTGCAGGGGTACCTGAACAACCGGACCACCCCCGAACATCCCCTTGACGAAGCCTTCATCCGGGAGCAGTTCGGGGAGGTCACCGCCTCCTGGTGGGCAATTTTAAAGCTTTTTTCCGGCCAGGACTACCCGACGAACTTCCACTATGCGTGCTATGATTTTAAAACTTTAAAGGAAATTTTCCAGCAGTGCGGGTTCATCAAGATCGAAAGGATCCGGGAGCAACCCGTTTATTCTCCCGGCGAAATCCAGCTCAGGGCTTTCAAGCCGGCTGCCGGGAAGGAGTTAAGCGGAGTGGCGATAGCGCCGGGATAAGATAAGTTATTCCCATGAAGAATATTCAGAAGAACACACAATAAGGATATGCTGTGTAATATGGTAACAATAGGTATTTTTCTTCGGGAGGTTTTGCCATGGCCAGGAAGGCGCTGGTAATTGGTCTGGACGGCGTGCCCCCCGCCCTCCTGTTTGAACAATGGAGCGGGCAGCTGCCGAATATCCGCCGTTTAATGCAAAACGGAACTTACGCCCGGCTGCGCAGCACTGATCCGCCCATTACCTGTCCGGCCTGGATGTCGATGGCAACCGGGAAAAACCCGGGCAAGCTTGGTTTTTACGGCTTTAAAAACCGCGCCGACTACACCTACCACAGCTACCGCCTGGTCAGTTCCGAGATGATCGAAGAAGATACTGTCTGGGACATCCTCGGCCGGGCGGAGAAACGCTGCCTCGTGCTGGGCGTTCCGCCCACCTACCCTCCCCGTCCCCTCAACGGGTGGCTGGTCAGCTGTTTTCTTACCCCCGGCGGCAAAAGCCCCGGCACCTACCCCGGCGAACTGGGCGCGGAAATAAAAAAGGCGGTCGGCGAATATTTGCCGGACATTCAAAACTTCCGGACTGCAGACAAGACATCGCTTTTAAAACAGATCTATCGAATGACGGAAAAAAGATTCGCCCTGGCCCGTTATTTACTGGGCAACAAGGAATGGGATTTCGGCATGCTGGTGGAAATGGGGCCGGACAGGATCCACCACGGCTTCTGGAGCTTTTGCGAGCCGGCGCACCGCCGCTACCGCCCCGGGAACCCGTACGAGAACGCCATCAGGGATTATTATTTTTACCTGGACCGTGAAATCGGCGAGTTGTTAAAAACCATTCCGGAAGATACCCTGGTGCTGGTCGTTTCGGATCACGGCGCACGGCGAATGGAGGGAGGGATTGCCCTCAACCAGTGGCTCGTGGACAACGGCTACCTGGCCCTGGCGGAAAAACCGGCCGGCCCGCTCCCCCTGGCCCGGGCCAGGGTTGACTGGAAACGCACTCTCGCCTGGGGCGAAGGCGGTTACTGCGGGCGGATTTTTATCAACGTGAAAGGCAGGGAGCCGGAAGGCGCGGTGGAACCCTCGGCCTACCAACAGTTAAGGAACGAAATAAAAAAGAAACTGGAAGCCCTTCCCGATGAACAGGGCCGTCGCCTTTCTAACCGGGTCTTAACGCCGGAGGAAGCTTACGGCCACTGGAAAAATATTGCCCCGGATTTGCTGGTCTACTTCGGCGACCTGTCCTGGCGGGCCGTCGGCAGCGTGGGGCACCCCTCCTGGTACGTCTCCGAGAACGACACCGGGCCTGACGACGCCAACCACGACCACGAAGGAATTCTGATCATGGCCGGAAAAAGAGGCCGGGGGCAAATCGAAGGCATGCACTTAATGGACGTGGCGCCTACCGTGCTGAACTTTTTCGGCATTCCCGTCCCTGCCGACATGGAAGGAAAGATTATTGAATAAAAGGAGGCTGCCTTGATTGAAGAAGGGCTTTGTTTTATGGTTTACGGGCTTAAGCGGAGCGGGCAAAAGCACCCTGGCCGACCTGCTGCAAATCAAGCTGAAAGGGCGCGGCCTGGCCGTGGAAAGGCTGGACGGCGACACTTTCCGGGAAGCAATGGGTGCGGATCTGGGCTATACACGGGCGGAACGGGAGCTGAACGTCAGGCGCGCCTGCTACGTGGCAAAGCTCCTGGCCAGAAACGGCGTCATTGTGCTGGCTTCGTTCATTTCTCCTTACCGGGAAATGCGCGCTTCCTGCCGTCAGGAGATCGAACATTTTCTGGAAGTATACGTTAAGTGTCCGCTGGCCACCTTGATCCGGCGGGATCCCAACGGTTTATATAAAAAAGCCCTGGCCGGTGAAATCCGGCATTTTACGGGTATTTCCGATCCGTACGAAGAGCCGCTCGAACCGGAAATTATTGTGGATACAGATCAACAAGATATTGCCCAAAGCCTGGCCGGGATCATTTCCTGGCTGGAAGAACACGGCTACCTGGAGAAGGTCAGACCGCCGCAAGTCGACCCGCAGCTTGCAGAACATCTACGGGCCCTGGGGTATCTCGAATAAGTGCAGATTAAGCGGGCAGCCTCCGCCAGGTTATCCCGGATAAAATCCGGCACGACTCCGGTCCGCCGCATTTTTGCCCGCTCATCCTCCCCGTGGCCGGTGGTGACCAGGATGGTGCGGCAGCCGGCCCGCCTTCCTGCCGCCACATCCGTTAACTTATCTCCCACCAGAAAGGAGTTGGGCAGGCACAAGCAGTGTTCCCGGGCCGCCCGAAGGAGCATACCCGGCGCAGGTTTCCGGCAGGGACAACGTTTCCGGTAAGCCGCCAACCTGCCGGCGGGATGATGCGGGCAGTAATAAAACGCGTCGATGTTTGTTCCTTCGCGTTCCAAAAGTTTCTGAAGCCTTTCGTGGATTTGGGCCAGTTGAGCTTCGGTGAGCAATCCTTTGGCTATTGCCGCCTGGTTGGTGACCAGGACGAGAAAAAACCCGGCCTCCCGGAGCAGGCGCACTGCCCGCGCCGCGCCCGGGAGCAGGCTCACTTCTTCGGGGCGGCAGAGGTAGCCCTTTTCCGCAATTAACGTTCCATCCCGGTCCAGAAAAACCGCCGGCCTTCCCATCGGCGCACCTTCTTTGCTCATGCCGGCCAGCATCGGTCGTCAGTCGTCAGATGTCGGACGTCGGAAGACCGCCTTTGAGAATGGGCGGCCCGCCGTTCGATTTGCCAGGAGCTCTTCAGCGACGGTAAACGAACGGCGGGCGAAGACCTATTTCCAGGGTATTATATGCAAAGGGTAGCCCGGAAGCGCCTGGCCGGGCCGGAATTAACAATATTCTCCAGACAGGCATATTATAAAGGGGGCAATGCCCGGGAATTTATCTGGATTTGCCGGCTTTTTTAAAGTGGGTGTTTTGATGAACAGAAAGCCCAGAATCATGGTCAAGCGAATTGGGGGGGCGGGCGATGTCCTGCTGGCCACTCCGGTTCTGCAAGCTTTGAAAGAAAAATACCCGACCAGCTGGATTACTTTCGTGGTCAGCTCCTACGGCAGCGAAGTAATCAAGGATCACCCGCTGATCGACGAAATTGTCATTTGTCCCCACGGCTACGAGGAGATCCTGGATTACCGGCGGGAAGGAGAAGATCTCATCTATCCATTGTGGTACGAAAACAGGCCGGAACAGCATATCGTTGACGCCTACGCCCTTTGCGCGGAGGTAGAACTTGCTTCCCGGAAATATAACATTCAGTTAGGTGAAGATGACCGGCATGCGGCGAAAAGACTTCTCCTGCCGGCAGATGCTCCGCCCAACGCCTTGAACAGACCCCTGATCGGGGTTCACCGCGGCCCCAGCTGGCCGCACCGCATGTGGGCAGCGGAAAAATTCCGCCGGGTACTGCAATTTTTCAAGAACAACTGCGGAGCCACGGTGGTGGAATTCAGCAATACCCGGGAGATGTACCTGGGGGAGGGCATCGACCTTACGGGCCGCACCACCATCAAGCAGGCGGCCGCCGTGCTGGCGGAATGTGACTTGTTAATTTGTATAGATTCCCTTTTTCTGCACCTGGCCGGAGCGGTGCAAACGCCGGTGGTTGCCGTTTTTGGCTGTACAGATCCGGATAAACGGCTGCCCTTCAACGACATCAGCGTAGGCGTGCAAACAAAGGGTTCCTGCCGCGGCTGCCACCACCGGTACGCCGGAGCTTTTAACTCTCGTTGCCGGCGCGAGAAAATCTATTGCCTGGAGGAGGTAGATCCAGAAGAAGTTATCGAGCGGGCCATAAGCCTGCTGGAGAGAAAGGGGGTTCCGCGAACCGGCACCCGGTCCCGATGAATAGTGCTCCCTGGGCAAAAAATGAAAGTAAGTATTCAGTTAACCCGCCAGGGCATGCCCTGGCCACAGTAATCTGTTTTACCACAAACGAAAAAAACATAGTTTTCCGGAGAGAAGTTGCCATGTTATTCCAGGAGATCCTCAACCGGGCCGGCCAGCTGAACGTGCTGGTGGTGGGCGACGTGATGGTGGATCGTTACATAAACGGAACGGCCACCCGCCTGTGCCCGGAAGCGCCGGTTCCGGTTTTGAAAATTGAACGCGTGACCATGGCGCCCGGCGGGGCGGCCAACCTTGCCGTTAATGTCAAAAGCCTGGGCGCTCACGCCTCCCTGCTCGGCGTTACGGGCAACGACCGGTACAGCCGCTGGCTTTTCCGGCGCCTGCAGGCGCAAGGAATAACCTTTCCAAAAATCCGGTCGCGGGGCAGACCGACGACTTTAAAAACGCGGATCGTCGCCGGGCAGCAAATGCTTCTGCGCATTGATCGGGAGTTGCCGGATTCCATTTCCCCCGCGCTGGAGGCTGAAATCGTCCAGAGGGCTGGCAAACTCCTCCCGTCAGCGGCAGTGGTCGTCATTTCAGACTACGCGAAAGGGGTGGTGACAGCCTCTTTGGCCGCAAATCTGATCGCCCTTTGCCGCCGGGAAAAAAAGAAGCTGATTGTCGATCCCAAAGGGACGGATTATACGAAATACTCCGGGGCAGACATCCTTACCCCCAACCTGCGGGAAGCGGAAATGGCTACCGGAATTAAGATCAACGGCGAGGATTCCCTGCGGCGGGCCGGGGAAATACTCCTGGAGAAAATTGCCTGCGAGGCGGTGGTAATTACCAGGGGCGAGAAGGGGGTCACTTTAATTCAACCGGGGACAGAAATCTGGAACCTGCCGGCGGTAGCCAGCGCGGTGTTCGACGTCGCCGGCGCCGGCGACACCCTGGTGGCCGCCCTGGCCCTTGCCCTGGCTGCCGGATGTCCCCTCAAAGAAGCACTCGCCTTCGGAAACCTGGCTGCCGGAGTCGCCGTCCGCAAAAAAGGCACCT
>JBFMEJ010000109.1:0-5764 GCA_040753275.1 Bacillota bacterium | reverse complement strand
CAATGTCTGCCCGGCAGGGATTCTCCGTTCCGGCGGAGATTGGCCGTTAGCCGTACAGCATAATTGCAGGAGGTGGTCTGGACAAGAGAAAAAGCAACCTGTTTACGAGCCTGGCACGAATATTGCAGTAACGAGGATGGCAAGAAAACATATTGCAACTTGCTTACCACGTCATCCTTGCGCCGTATTCATTACTTTAACCTGGGCAGAAAGCGTTCTTTACAGAGTTAAAGAAGAGGGGTGATTCTTTGGCGGGGATTGTTGGTTACGGGGCTTACGTTCCCGGATTGCGCATTGCCACGAAGGAAATCAAGACAGTCTGGCCGGCGGCGGGGAGCGTTCCGGGGATCAAGGAAAAAGTCGTCGCCGACTTTGATGAAGATGTAATCACCATGTCTGTGATGGCGGCGGAGCGGGCTTTGGCCCACGCCGGAGTGGGGGCGGAGGAGGTAGATGCTCTTTATGTGGCCACTACTTCCGCACCCTACGAGGAGAAGTCAGTGGCGGCGGTAATCCAAACGGTTCTGGGCGTCCCGGTGGAAGCGCTGGCAGTCGATTTCAGCCGGACGACCCGCGCCGGGACGGCGGCGTTAATCAATTGCCTTGCTCAGATCAAGGCCGGGGAGATTAACCTGGGCCTGGTGATTGCCGGCGACAACCGCTTGGCCAGGGCGGGAGACCTGCTGGAACAGAGTTTGGGCGCGGCAGCGGTGGCTTTGGTGGTGGGAAAGGAAAAGGTCATCGCCGAGGTTTTGGGGACGGCTTCTTTCACTGCCGAGTTTACCAACATCTGGCGTCCGGTCGGGGAAAGGTTGCTCCGCCGGCACGACGACCCCCGGCTGGAAAGGGAGTACGGCTATCAGCGGGCGGTCGTGAAAGCGGGGCAGTCCTTGCTGGCCCGCCTGGGTTTGCCGGGAACTGCTTTTCACTACCTGGCTACGGCAGAACCAGACGGTCGGAGTATCCAGGGGGTAGCCAAAGCGCTGGGGCTTCCGGCAGAAGCGGCCGGGCCGGCCAACCTGGCGCCCTTTATCGGCGACACCGGTACGGCCTCACCATTTTTAGGTCTGGTGGCTGTCCTGGAGCAGGGAAAACCGGCGGATCAGGCGTTGGTGATTAGTTATGGTTCGGGAGCGGGGAGCGACGCCCTGGCAGTAGCGCTGACGGAAGAGATCACAAGCAAAAAAGAACGGTCGCTGACCTTGGCCGAAGTGACTGGTGAAAAGGTTTATCTGAACTATCCGGCGTACGCCAAGCGGGTGGGTTTGCTGCCCGTGCCGCCGGCTCTGCCCGATCCCATTTCGGGCTACTTAACTCAACCGGGGATGTTGCGGGATGCTGAATACCTCCTCGGGCTTTCTGCCCTGGAGTGCACGGAGTGCGGTTCTTTAAATTATCCCCACCGTGATTATTGTATCGACTGTCGCAGCCAGTCTTTTAAGCAGGTAAAGCTGCCCCGCCGGGGCCGGGTCGTCACCTACAACGTTCAGTACGTATCTCCCATCGGGCCGGAAGAGATTCCGGTGGTGGTTTGCACGGTTAAGCTCGACGGCGCGGGCGGTGTGCGCGGGGGCAAGGTGAGCGGGGCGATGGTGGCCGTGGACCCGGCGCAGGTGAAGATCGGCCTGCCCGTGGAGCTGGTCTTCCGGAGGTGCGGCGAGGAATTGGGGCTACCTAAATACGGTTATAAATTTAAGCCGTTGCCGGAAACCGGTAATGCTGGAAGGGGGGCTGAAGGTGACGCGTCAAAAGAGCTTTAAGGTGGCGGTGGTCGGCGCCGGCATGACCAAATTTGGCGAGCTCTTCGACCAGAGCTACGAAGACATGATTGTCGAAGCCTACCGGGCCTGTTTAAAGAGCGTGGACAAAGGGATCGACGAGAAAGACATCCAGGCCGCCTGGCTGGCCACCGTGCAGGGCAGCCTGATCCGCCGCGAGTTGCTGTCCGGAACTTCTCTGGCCGAACCGCTGGGGTTGCTGTCTATTCCGGTGACCAGGATCGAGAACCTCTGCGCCTCGGGAAGCGATGCGATTCGGAACGCCGCCTGCGCCGTGATGGCGGGACTTTACGAGACGGTGCTGGTGGTGGGCGCCGAAAAAATGCGCGACGTGCCTTCCCGGGCCAGCCTGGTGGCCAACCGGGGGGTCATGTCGCACCTGTGGTGGCACCCGCGGGGGGCCACAGCACCGATGGTCTTTGGCCAGGTCGGCACTGCGCACATGCACGCTTACGGCACCACCAGGGAACATTTCGCCAGAGTGGCGGTGAAAAACCATTACCACGGCAAGTTTAACCCTCACGCATTTTACCGGTTTGAGGTCACTGTTGAACAGGTCTTAAACGCTCCCCTGGTGTCCTGGCCGCTTGGCCTGTACGACTGCTGCCCAACTACCGACGGCGCGGCGGCGGTCATTTTGACTACTCCGGAGCGGGCCCGGCAGTATACCGATCGGCCGGTTTATCTAATCGGAACCGGGTTGGGGATCGACGTGGGCCACTCGCACTGGCGCAGCACCTATACGGAGTGGCCGGCCAACCAGCAGGCGGCGCAAGAAGCCTACGCAATGGCCGGGATTACGCCCCGGGAGGTCGACGTGGCAGAATTGCACGACTGTTTTACCTGCACGGAATTGGTTACTTACGAAGACCTTGGTTTCTGCGAAAAGGGGCGCGGGGGTGCCTGGATTGAATCCGGCGGCCCTTGGCTGGGGGGCGAAAAACCCTGTAATGTCAGCGGCGGGCTCAAGGCAAAGGGTCATCCGGTGGGGGCTACGGGGGTGGCCCAGGCCTGCGAGATTTTTTTGCAACTGCGCGGGGAAGCAGGCCAGCGCCAGGTGGCCAACGCCCGGATCGGGTTGACCCATAATATCGGGGGGGCCGGGCAGGTAAGTTGTGTCAATATCTATAGCAATGAGTAGGTAGGAGTTGAAAAAGATGTTTCAATTAACTGAGGAACAGGCGCAAATTCAGACGATGGCCCGCCGGTTTGCCGAAAAGGAAGTGGCGCCGTACGCGGACGAGTGGGAGGAAAAGGTGTATTTTCCCCGGGAAATTTTCGAAAAGATGGCGGAGCTGGGTTTTGCCGGGATGTACTGTCCGGAAGAATACGGGGGGATCGGCTTAGACCGGGTGTCCGCCGTTCTGATTGGCGAGGAATTAGGCCGGGTGCACCGGGCCATGGGATTTATTTTCATCCATAACCTGGTGCTGGAACTTTTTTACCGCAACGGGACGGAGGAGCAACGCCGGCGCTGGGTGACGCCCCTGGCCACCGGGAAGATGCTGGCGGCCTTCGGGTTAACTGAGCCCGGGGCAGGTTCGGACGCGGCTAACATCCGGACCAGGGCGGTGCGGGACGGCGACCGTTACATTCTCAACGGCCAGAAATGTTTTATTACTAACGCGGATGTTGCCGACGTGATCTCCATCGCGGCCAAAACAGACCCGGGCGCAGGCGCGCGCGGGGTGAGCGTTTTCATTGTTCCGAAAGGTACGCCGGGCCTCTCCGTGCCCAAGGCGGAAAAAACCATGGGGGTCCGGAGCACCCACATTTGTGAGGTAGTTTTAGAAGATTGCGTGGTGCCGGCAGAGCAACTGCTGGGTGGGGTGGAAAATAAAGGTTTTCCAATGCTGATGAAGGTTTTGGAGAGCGGGCGGATCACCAATGGCGCTCTGGCGGTCGGCATCGCCCAGGGAGCTTACGAGATTGCCCGGGATTACGCCCGGCAGAGAACTGCCTTCGGCGCCCCGATTGCTTCCCTGCAGGCGATCCAGTTTATGCTGGCCGACATGGCCACCGAGATTGAGGCGGCCCGCTGGCTGGTTCGCTACGCCGCCTGGCGCAAGGACCAGGGCCTGCCGGTGAATATGTACGCTTCCATGGCCAAACGGTACGCGGCCGACATGGCCATGCGGGTGACCACTGACGCCGTGCAGGTGCTCGGCGGAGCGGGGTATGTCCAGGATTACAAAGTGGAACGGATGATGCGGGACGCCAAAATGACGCAGATCGTGGAGGGGACGAGCCAGATCCAGCGCCTGATCATTGCGCGGGAAATATTGAAAGATTGATTACCGGGAAAGGAGGATGGCTGGCTTATCTACCCAGTCCAAACCGGGATGGAAATAAAAACGTTGGCAGTCATTGGCGCCGGCACGATGGGGCGGGGGATCGCCCAGGTGGCTGCAATGGGCGGTTACGACATTTGCCTGGTGGATGTCGAGGAAAAGATTCTCCAAAACGCCGTTGGGGAAATCCAAAAAAAATTACAAAAGGGCGTAGAATTGGGGAAGGTATCGCCGGAACAGCAGAAGGCCTCTCTGGAGCGTATTAAAACGACCACCGACCGGAAGCTGGCGGCAAGCCGGGCGGATTTTGTGATCGAAGCAGTTCCGGAAATTATTGCTTTAAAGATAGAGGTGTTCCAGGATCTGGACCGGGTCTGTCCCCCCCACGCCATTTTGGCCACCAACACCTCGGGTTTGAGCATCACCGAGATTGCCACGAGCACGCGCCGGCCCGAAAAGGTGATCGGGATGCATTTCTTCAATCCCGTCCACCTGATGAAGTTAGTTGAAATTGTCCGGGGGATGGAAACGTCCGACGAAACTCTTGCCTTCACCAAAGAGGTGGCTGCCCGGATGGGGAAGGAAGTGGTAGAGGTAAATGAATCGCCGGGTTTCGTAACGAGCCGGATCAACGCCTTGATTGGCAACGAAGCTTTTTATCTGCTGCAGGAAGGGGTGGCCAGGGCGGAGGATATCGATAAGGCGATTAAGTTCGGGTTGAATCACCCGATGGGACCGCTGGAACTGGGCGACCTGGTCGGCCTCGACGCCCGCCTGCGCGTGTTGGAGCATCTGCACGCCACGCTGGGAGAAAAATACCGTCCCTGTCCCCTTCTGGTGAAGTATGTCAAAGCCGGGCGGTTGGGCCGGAAAACCGGGAGGGGGGTTTATGATTATACCAGGAAATAAGCTTGCTGTAGTTTCCGGAGAGGCGGTGCTTGCATGGGAGATCAAATAATCTTAGAAAAAAGGGACGGGATCGCCCTGCTCACCCTGAACCGGCCCGAAGTAAATAACGCTCTGGATCGCCAGACCTGGTTTGCGCTGGACGAAGCAATCAAGGAAGTCCGGGCCGACGCGGAGGTAAGGGTGCTTATCATCACCGGCGCCGGCGAGCGGGCTTTTGCCGCCGGGGCCGACGTCAGATGGTTGAAGGAACGGCCTCCGTTGGATTTGCTTGAGCGCGGTCCCCAGGCCATTATGCTCGACCTGGAAAGGTTGCCCAAGCCGGTGATCGCTGCCGTCAACGGGTACGCCCTCGGGGGTGGTTGCGAACTGGCCATGGCCTGCGACATCCGTATTGCCAGCGAAAAGGCCCGGTTTGGCCTGCCGGAGATCAACCTGGGGATTCTACCCGGGGGCGGCGGAACGCAGCGCCTCTCCCGGCTGGTCGGGAAGGGCAAGGCCAAGGAGTTGATTTTTACGGGGGACATTATCGATGCCCGGGAGGCGGAAAGAATCGGCCTGGTGAATAAAGTTGTTCCCCCGGAAGAATTAATGGAAGTAACCATGGCGATGGCCAAAAAAATCGTGGGCAAAAGCCCGGTGGCGCTGCGGGTAGTCAAGGCGGTAATCGATGTAGGGACGGGCACCGATTTTCCCGCGGCGCTGGCTTACGAACAGTTCGGGCAAACAATTCTCTGGAGCACGGAAGACCGGCGGGAAGGAATGGCCGCTTTTTTGGAAAAGCGCCCT
>JBFMEJ010000108.1:0-5817 GCA_040753275.1 Bacillota bacterium | reverse complement strand
CAAACCGGCGTCGGCAAGGGCCTCCCGGGTGGCCACCAGGGCAAACTGGGTGAACCTATCCAGGCGCCGGGCCTCTTTTTTTTCGAAATAATCGGCCGGGTCAAAATTTTTTACTTCGGCCGCAATTTGCGTGGTGTAGCCTTCCGGGTCAAAGCGGGTGATGCGGCCGACGCCGGAAACCCCCGCCGTCAGGTTGGCCCAAAAGGTACCCACCCCAATCCCCAGGGGGGACACAATTCCCAAACCGGTAACCACCACACGATTCGGCAAGCCTGTCGACCTCCTCGCTGACTTTAAAAAAGTCCCGCCCGGGGGCGGGACTTTTGTCTTTTACAGGTGATCCTGAAGATACTTCACTGCCTGACCCACTGTCCGGATTTTTTCGGCGTCTTCATCCGGAATAACCAGATCAAATTCTTCCTCCAGAGCCATGACCAGTTCCACAATATCCAGGGAGTCGGCTCCGAGATCTTCAATAAAAGAGGCGTCCATGGTTACTTCATCCTCGTCGACCCCCAATTGCTCGACGATAATTGCCTTTACCTTTTCAAAAACGGACAAACCCTTCACCTCCTTCCGGATTAGACACTTACATTGTCAGGCCTCCGTCCACGACAATTACCTGGCCGGTAATGTAACCGGCGGCCTCGCTGGCCAGAAAAACGACGGCCTGGGCCACTTCCTCCGGCCGCCCCAGGCGCCCCAAGGCGATCTGGGCGAGCGTTTTTTCCTTCACGCCCGGCGGCAAACCCTCGGTCATCTCTGTAACAATGAACCCCGGGGCCACCGCGTTGACGGTGATGTTCCGCGAACCCAGTTCCCTGGCCACCGCCTTGGTAAAGGCGATGAGCCCCCCTTTACTGGCGGCGTAGTTGGCCTGCCCGGCGTTGCCCGCGATCCCCGCCACCGAACTGATGTTGATGATCCGTCCCCATCTAGCCTTCAGCATGGCGCGGGCCGCTGCCCTGGTGCAGTTAAACGCCCCTTTTAAATTGACCGCCAGGACCTGATCCCAGTCTTCGTCGCGCAGCAGCATCACCAGATTATCCCGCGTGATCCCGGCGTTGTTGACCAGGATATGGAGCCCGCCCAACTGTTTTTGGGCGAATTGAACCATGGCCGCCGCCTCACAAGGATCAGCAACGTCAGCCTGGTAAGGGAAAGCCTGCCGCCCCATTTCTTTAATTTGCGCGACCACTTCTTCGGCGGCCTGTGCCTGCCTGGTATAATTTACCACCAAATCGGCGCCCGCTTCGGCGAGGGCCAGGGCAACGGCCCGGCCGATTCCCCGGGAGGCCCCGGTAACCAGGGCTTTTTTGCCGTTAAGTACCATTTTAACCAACCTCCCCAAGGTGCGCAAGCACTTTTTCCAGAGACTCCGGATCTTCCGCGTTGAACGCCCGGGCCGGGCGGGCGATTTTCCTGATCAAGCCGGTCAGTACGCTGCCGGGACCAATTTCTAGAAAAATATTTACGCCGTCGCCGGCCAGACGATGCACGCTTTGTTCCCACCGGACCGGGCTGTAGATTTGCTCCAGCAGCAATTTCCTGATCTCTTCGCCGCTGTTTACATAATCGGCCGTAACATTGGCCACCACCGGCACTTCCGGGTCGGCCACCGCCGTGCCGGCCAGCTCGTCAGCCAGCCTTTCGGCGGCCGGGCGCATGAACCGGGAATGAAAGGGGGCGCTCACGGCAAGTTCCACGCATTTTTTTGCCCCCTGTGCTTTGGCCATGGCCACTGCTTCGTCCAGCGCCTTCCTTTCGCCGGCAATGACGACCTGGCCCGGGCAATTATAGTTGGCCACATCGCAGCGGTAGCCTTTTTCCTCTACCTGCCGGCAAATCCCGGCCACCGCCTCCGCCGCCAGACCCAGGACCGCCACCATCCCGCCTTCTCCCAGGGGGACGGCTTCCTGCATGTACTGCCCCCTTTTCCGCACCAGCAAAAGGGCGTCCCGGAAAGAAAGCGCCCCTGCCGCCACCAGCGCAGTGTATTCCCCCAGGCTGTGGCCGGCAGCCGCCGCGGGGCGCACCCCTTTATCCTGCAGGACCCGC
Source organism: Bacillota bacterium (assembly GCA_040753275.1). Taxonomy (GTDB): domain Bacteria; phylum Bacillota; class Desulfotomaculia; order Desulfotomaculales; family Nap2-2B; genus JAIMBK01. Next base: position 3,759 of record JBFMEJ010000108.1, on the reverse strand, counting down.
AGACACGCCACGCTCACCGTCAGGATGGCCGGCTGGGCGTTGACCGTCTTTTGCAGTTCCTCCGCCGGCCCCTCAAAGCACAGCCGGGAGAGGGGAAAGCCCAGAACTTCATCCGCCTCGGCAAAGACTTCCCGGGCGGCAGGATACTGCGCAAACATTTTTTGGCCCATGCCCGCATATTGCGAACCCTGACCGGGAAACACAAAGGCCGTTTTTTTCATGAGGCGCCCACCCGGCGGCCGGCGGCACGCAAAATTTCCGCCGCGCCCTGCACCACTTCCAGGATAATTTCCCTGGCCGGCTGGACTTTTCTCACCAGGGCGGAGACCTGGCCGGCCATCACGGAACCGTACTCCGTGTCGCCGTCTTGCATGGCCGCCCTTAAACGCCCCACCCCAAGCTTTTCTATCTCTTCCGGCGGGGCGCAGCGCTCTTCCAGTTCCTCAAACTGCCTGGCCAGCTTGTTCCTCAAGACCCGTACCGGGTGGCCCGTCAGGCGGCCGGTAACCACCGTGTCCCGGTCTTTGGCCTTGATGATCATTTCTTTGATCCGGGGGTGAATGGTACATTCGGTGGCGCACATGAAGCGGGTGCCCATCTGCACTCCGCAGGCGCCCAGGCACAAGGCGGCTGCCAGCCCCCGCCCGTCGTAAATTCCGCCGGCGGCAATCACCGGCAGATCCACCGCTTCTACCACCTGGGGCACCAGGGCCATCGTCGTCAGCTCCCCGATATGTCCGCCGCTTTCCAGCCCTTCGGCAATCAAGGCGTCCACCCCCGTGCGCGCCAGCCTCCGCGCCAGCGCAACGGAGGAGACCACCGGGATGACTTTTGTCCCGGCCCCCTTCAAAGCGTTCACGTATTTGCCGGGGTTCCCCGCGCCGGTGGTGATGACGGGGACCCTTTCGGCAATAATTACCTTCATGACCTCGTCCACGTGGGGCGAAAGAAGCATCACGTTTATGCCGAAGGGCCTTTTGGTAAGTTGCTTAACTTGCCGGATCTGCTCCAACACCCAGCCGGCTTCGGCCGTGCCGGTGCCGATAATCCCCAGGCCGCCGGCTTCACTGACGGCAGCGGCCAGGTTGGCTTCCGACACCCACGCCATCCCGCCCTGGAGAACAGGGTATTCAATTCCTAAAAGATCACATAACTCTGTTTTGATGATGATTAACCGACCTCCTTCTCCTTCCGGTAATCGTACCACCGCATGGCCACGGCCCCCCAGGTGAGGCCGGCGCCGAACCCGGACATGACCAGGTTATCCCCGTCCCGAATGTGTCCCCCGGCCAGGGCTTCGAATAAAGCAAGGGGGATCGTCGCCGCCGACGTATTCCCGTACCGTTCGATATTCATAAACACTTTTTCCATCGGCAAGTGCAAACGTTTGGCGGCTGCTTCGATAATTCTGGCGTTGGCCTGGTGGGGGATCAGATAATCCAGATCTTCCCGGGCAAGGTTGGCCTCCGCGAGAACCTTTAAGCAGCCCTCCTCCAAGACTTTGACGGCAAATTTAAACACTTCCCGGCCGTTCATGTGGACGTAATGCAGCCCCTTCGCCACCGTTTCGGATGAAGCAGGGAGGCGCGACATCCCCGCCGGCATTGTAATCAGAGGCCCCCCGGAGCCTTCCGAACGCAGGTGGTAAGATAAAATCCCGTAGCCGGCGGGGACCTCCCCAACCACCACCGCCCCGGCCCCGTCGCCGAACAAAACGCAGGTGTTCCGGTCCTGCCAGTTAATGATCCTGGACATACATTCGGCACCAATCACCAGAACGTACCGGTAATACCCCGTGGCGATAAAATTGCCGGCAATCGTCAGCGCATACAAAAAAGACGTGCACCCGGCCTGCAAGTCAAAAGCTCCCGCCTTGCGCGCCCCCAACCGGTCCTGGACCAGGCAGGCAGTGGCCGGAAACAGCATATCCGGGGTATTGGTGGCGACAATAATCAAATCCAATTCTTCACTTGCCGCTCCGGCGTCGGCCAGCGCCCTTTCCGCCGCCAAACAGGCCAGATCGGAAGTGGCCATTTCGTCGTCAACAATGCGCCGTTCCCGGATCCCCGTCCGGTTAACAATCCACTCGTCGCTCGTCTCCACCATTTTCTCGAGGTCCCGGTTGGTCAGGACGCGCTCCGGCGCGAAAACACCGATTCCCCGGATGCCGGCTTGCTTCATCATGCTCTTCAAATTTGACCCACCTTCTGGTTTAAACTTTGCTGGATGCAGTTTTTAATGGCCCGGACCAGGTTATTCTCCACCGATTCCCGTCCCGCCCGAATGGCGTTGCGGATGGCCCGGGCCTGGGATCTCCCGTGGCAGATAATGACGATTCCATTCAATCCTAGCAAGGGCGCTCCGCCGTATTCCGCGTAGTCCAGCTTCCGCCAAAAACTGCGCAGCGCGGGCATCAGCATGGCCATGCCGATTTTGGCCGGAAGGCTCCGGCGGATTTCCTCCCTGGCCATGGCGAGCAAAGCAGTAACCATCCCTTCACTGGCTTTTAAGACGATGTTCCCGGTAAAACCGTCGCAGACGATGACGTCGGCCGTACCTTCGAAAATATCGCGGCCTTCCACGTTTCCCACAAAATTAATCTCCGCCTTCCGGAGCAACTGAAAAGCCGAAAGGGTGAGCTCGTTCCCTTTGGTTTCCTCCTCGCCGATGCTGAGCAAACCCACCTTTGGCTGCTCGATGCCGATGATTTCCTTCATGTACAGGTAGCCCATCAGGCCGAACTGAAGGAGGTGGACAGGCTTGCAATCCACGTTCGCCCCCGCGTCAAGCAGCAAAGTCTTCCCTTGTTTATTGGGGATCATGGTGGCAATGGCCGGGCGGTCGATCCCTGGAATGGGGCCCAGCAGCAGGACCCCCGCCGCCATCACGGCGCCGGTATTGCCGGCGGAAACAACCGCGTCCGCCGCCCCTTCCTTAACCAACTGGACCGCTTTGACGAGGGAAGAATTTTTTTTTCGCCGGACGGCCACGACGGGGGAATCGCTCATTGCGATCACTTCGGGAGCGTGGACAATGCTCAACAATTCACTTCGCTCACCGGCCAGCTCCTGCCGGATCAGCTCCTCGTCACCCACCAGAATAACTTCCTGGCGAAACTGCCGGATGGCTTCCAAGGCGCCTTTAACGATCTCCCCGGGCGCGTGATCGCCCCCCATGGCATCGACGGCAATTTTCAAAGCAGCAATTTCCTCCTTTAAGCAGTCAGGAATCAGGCAATGGCAAAGACCAAAAATTTTCCCTGGAAAATCGTTTCTTCGCGCACCTTCGAAGTAACCCGGACAATGAATTTATTGCCCTTTTTTCTGCTGATGTAGGCTCTGGCCACGATTTTTTCCCCCTTGTAGACGGGGCGTTTAAAACTGATTTTTGCCGTCCCGGTGAGGGCCACCCGGGTATCGATGAGGGCCACGGCCAGGCAGTTGGCCTGGGCAAAGATATAATGGCCGCGCGCAACCGTGCTGTTTTGGGAGGTCATCTCCTCCGAAACCGTCAAGACGGAAATCCCCTGCCGGCCGAGCTCCAGATCAACCAGCTCACCTATCCACTCATCCCTCCGGAGGGTCTTGACCTGTCCATAAACCCCTCTGGCCACATCCTTGATTCGCTCGCGTAATTCCGGGATATGCATTTCCCAGCGGTCCAGGCGGATGGTCTGGATGCTCACTCCGAAGATCTGGGCCAGGTCTTCATCGGTGAGGAACGGGTTGCCCGCTAAATACCTGGCCAGTAATTTTTGAC
>JBFMEJ010000107.1:0-5868 GCA_040753275.1 Bacillota bacterium | reverse complement strand
ATTTTCGATTTAAACATGGTCAAAAGCAAGTGGATCACCCTCCGGATCTAACACTGTGTTGTCGATCAGGCGTGTTTTGCCGATCCGCACCGCCAGGGCGAGCAGCGCCGGGCCCTGCAGGCGGGAGATTGGTTCCAGGCCGGGCAGCGCCCGAATTTCTACGTATTCAATTTGAGCCAGGGGTTCGGACGCGATTTCCTGCCGTACCGCCTCCTGCAGCCGCGCCACGTCCTTTTCCCCGCCGGCCGCTGCCTGTTCGGCAATTTTCAAGCTCCGGAAAAGCACCCGGGCCGCCGTCCTCTCCCGGAGGCTCAGGTAAACGTTCCGGGAGCTCATGGCCAGCCCGTCCGGCTCCCGCACGATGGGCACGGTCACAATTTCCACAGGCATGTTCAGATCCCTGACCATCCGTCTGATCACCAGCGCCTGCTGGGCGTCCTTCCGGCCAAAAAAGGCTTTGTCCGGCAAAACGATATTAAACAGTTTGGCGACTACCGTGGCCACGCCGAGGAAGTGGCCCGGGCGGGAAAGGCCGCAGAGGCACTCCGTTAATCCGCCTACCTCCACGTGGGTGGAAAAACCGGCCGGGTACATTTCCTCCACGGAGGGGTAAAAGATGGCGTCCACCCCCGTTTCCCGGGCCATCTTCCGGTCCCGCTCGAAGTCGCGGGGGTACTGGTGAAAATCCTCTTGCGGGCCGAACTGCAGGGGGTTCACAAAGATGCTCACCACCACCGCCGCGCAGGCTTTTTTGGCTTCCCGCATCAGGGAAAGGTGGCCTTCGTGAAAGTAGCCCATGGTGGGTACGAGGCCGATTGTCTGGCCGCGCTCCCGCGCCTGCCGGACAAATTCCCTGATTTCGTTGATTGTTCGGCAAATCAGCATGGATCCCTCTCCCTCGAAAACAGTATCATCGGGCTGGAATTGTCCGGCTCGCTTAAGAGCTCCGGGTCGACCAATTGAGAAGTGAGAGGTGGGAAGTTAGAAGTGAGATTATCTATTTCCCACCTCCAACTTCTCACATCCCACTTCTCACTTGCGCTGCCGGTTCGCTTGCCGCGGCTGCGCTGTGTCCGGTTCCCGACCCTGCGCATATGTCGCTCGCCCGGACAAATTCCAGCCCTTATTGCCCGGTTTTCATTCTCGCGCGAGCCCGGCCAGCACTTCTTCGGGCATGCTGAAGGAGTGCTCCGGGCCGGGGAAGGCTCCGCTCTGCACTTCTTCGCGGTAGGTGGCGAGCGCCCTGGCGATTTCTTCGTGAAGGTTGGCGTAACGCTTGACAAATTTGGGTCCGCTGCCTCCGTACAGGCCCAGCAGGTCGTGGGTGACGAGGATCTGCCCGCTGCAGTGCGGCCCCGCGCCGATGCCGATGGTGGGCACGGCCAGCATTTCCGTGATCATTTTGGCAAGGGGGGCGGGTACACATTCCAGGACAAGGGCAAAGACTCCGGCTTCCTCCAGGGCTTTGGCGTCGGCAACAAGTTTTTTGGCCGCCGCTTCTTCCTTCCCCTGGACCTTATAACCGCCCAGCTGGTGCACAGACTGGGGGGTGAGTCCCAGGTGGCCCATGACGGGAATCCCCGCCGCCACCATGGCCTGCACCGTTTCTGCAATCTCCCGGCCGCCCTCCAGCTTAACCGCCTGCGCGCCCCCTTCCTGGATAATGCGCCCGGCGTTGCGCAAACTTTCTGCTCTGGACAGGTGGTAGGAAAGAAAGGGCAGGTCGCCGACGACCATGGCCCTGGATACGCCGCGAGCCACGGCTTTAATGTGGTGGATCATATCGTCCATCGTCACCGGGATGGTCGAGCTGTACCCTAGGACGACGTTGCCCAGGGAATCCCCCACCAGGATGCCGTCGATGCCGGCGGCGTCGACCAGCTTTGCCATTGGGTAGTCGTAGGCGGTGAGCATGGTAATCGGCCGGCCTTCCCTTTTGGCTTCCCGGAAGTAAGCAGTGGTTACCCGCTCTGAACTCATTTTATTAACCTCCTTAAGAAAATAGATTTAACCACAGAGGACACAGAGAACAGTAGGCACAAAGGCAACAGGCACATAGACACAAAGGAGAAGTGTGTCACAGGAACGGAGGCATTGAGAATAAGTTAAGTGCCTGGCACTTAACTTATTGCCTTAGAGCCTTCATTAAATACTTCCTTCAGCTGCGCCGCCTGCCGGTCATCGATGCTTCCCTTTTCCAGGGCCACGCGCACGGTATACAACCCCAGGACGCGGTAAAGGTTTAACTCTTCCTCGCCCACCGCTTTCAGCGCCGGGAGGTGGTCTGCGACCGTCGGGGCGTCGCCCCTGGAAACCGGCCCGGTAAGGGCCTGCACCGGCCCCACCCGGCTGACGTTCTGGATAGTGCCCTGCACGAGGGGAAACAGCGCCCGGAAGGCCTCCTCCCGGGACAACCCGAAATGCCGGTAAAGCCCGGTGGCAAAGTGCATTAAGGAAACCAGGTAATTGGACGCGATGCAGGCGGCGGCGTGGTAGAGCGGTTTATCCCTGGCATCAAGAATAAATGCCTTTCCTTCCAGATCATCCACCACCTGCCTGGCCAGGGGAAGGGCCTTTTCGTCCCCCTCCAGGGCAAAATAGGAACCGGGCAGGTTTTTCATGGCGCCCTCGACTTCGGCAAAGGACTGCAGCGGGTGGATGCAGACCGCCAGCGCCCCCGCTTCCCGGACGCCCTGCAGCTCGGCGGCTGCATGGGCGCCGCTGGTGTGCGCCACCACCTGGCCGGGGCCAAAACCGCCCTCGGCGGCGATTTTTTTCGCCGTGCGGGCAATCTCCCGGTCCGGGACAGTGATCAGGATCAACCCGACCCGCCGGGTGAGCTCCCAGGGCCTCTCGTAGGCCGGACAGTTTAACACCTTCGCCAGCTTTTCTGCTGAACTAAAGGTGCGGCTGGCCACCCCGGCCACCGGGTAACCCTTTTTCTGCAGCAAGATGGCCAGCGCCGAGCCGACCTTGCCCGCCCCGATAACGGCAAGGGCAGGTTTTTCCATCACTGCTCCAACCCCTTTTTTATTCTTTACATCCGGTAAAAAAAACCTTTCGGATCGACCAAACCCGAAAGGTTTAATTTGCCCCTCTCCCGTCTCGGTCCATCCGGCTCCAAGCGGTAAATTAATTAAATGTGGGCAGAAAATGGCCAGAAAGCTTACCAAAAATAAAAAGTACGAAAAAATTTAGGGTATAGCTCCAAAAGGATGCTAACCACAACTGAATTGTATCATACCTCCCGGACAGACGGCAAGAGTTTTCCTAAATAATTTTACCCCTTACGGCTGCCGGCTACAATTTTTGGACTGCTTGCTCCTCCCTTACTTTTTTCCATAAATCCGCAACCCGGCCCTGGCCCGGGATAACCAGGTCTGGATCAAGGTCGGCCAGGGGTGCCAGGACGAACGCGCGCGAGGCCATCCGCGGGTGGGGAACAATCAGGTTGGGTTCGTTAAGCACAGCGTTCCCGTAAAGCAGAAGGTCCAGATCAATCACCCGGGGACCCCAGCGCACCCCCCGGACCCGGCCCATTTTTTCTTCAATGGCAAGCAAAACGTTCAGCAGCTGCTTCGGAGACAGCGAGGTCTCAATTTCTACCACCGTGTTGATAAACCAGTCCTGGTCGGTATATCCCCAGGGAGCCGTCCAGTAAAAGGGGGCCACCCGCCTGACCCGGATGTCCTTTTCGCGCTCCAGGAAAGAAATGGCCGTTTTCAGGCTGGCCTCTTTGTCCCCCAGGTTGGCACCCAAACCAAGAAAACACCGGACGCGAGCCATTTTTTTTCAACCCCCTGCCGGCTAGAGCGCATAAACTTCCTGTTCACTGAGAATCCGGACCCCGTTTTCCTGCAGAGTGCGGATGGTTTCGTCCAGCTGCTCAACCCGGAAAACGACCAGGGCGGCTTTGGCTGCTTTTTGCACAAAGGCATATAAATATTCGATGTTGATCTCTACGCCTCTTAATATACTCAGGACACCGGCCAGCCCGCCCGGTTCGTCAACGACTTCAACAACAATCACTTCGTTTACGCTGACGGTAAAACCCTTTTCCTTTAAGATTTGATAAGCCAGGTCGGGGTTATTTACAATCAAGCGCAAAATTCCAAAATCGGTGGTATCGGCAATCGACAGGGCCCGAATGTTAATCCCGTTCTCCCCGAGAACCCTGGCGGCCTCCGCCAGCCAGCCGGATTTGTTCTCCAGAAAAACGGAAATCTGTTTCACCTTCATTGATCTAAGCCCCCCTTTGGCCGTCCGGTACATTAAATGCAAATAATTACTATAATTTTCAGAATCATCATCCACAGCCTGAACCCTTTTCAGGAAAGTTATTAACATAGTTATCCACATTATCCACAGTAACTCATCCACAGATCAGTCCTGTTTCAGGTTCGTTCTTTAGTATCTTTCCTCGCCAAGCGGAAGGCCGGGAAACGCGTTTAAGGTTAAAGGAGCGAAATCTCCCCGCAGGAACCGATAATAGGCCGCGCAGCCGATCATGGCGGCGTTGTCCGTGCACAGAACAGGCGGCGGATAAATCACCGGAAGCATCCAGCTGTCGGCGTAAAGCTGAAAAAGGGCGCGCAGGCGCCGGTTGGCAGCCACCCCGCCGGCCAGCAGGACGGCTTTAGCCCGGCAACTTACCGCGGCCTGGAAAGTTTTTTCCACCAGAACATCCACCACAGCCTTCTGAAACGAGGCCGCCACGTCCGCCTTCCGCACCGGCGCCCCCTGCTGCCCGGCCTGGCGCAAATAGTTGATGACCGCCGTTTTTAAGCCGCTGAAGCTAAAGTCAAAAGTTCCCTCCTCCAGGAAGGCCCGCGGGAAAGGAATGGCCTCCTCGTCGCCCTTTTCGGCCAGCTTTTCAACGGCAGGGCCGCCGGGATACCCCAAATCCAGCGCCCTGGCGATTTTATCAAAGGCTTCGCCGGCCGCGTCGTCGCGCGTGCTGCCCACCAGCCGGTAGTTCCCGTGGCGTTCGCTGAAAACCAGGTCGGTATGTCCGCCGCTCACAATCAAACAGAGGAAGGGAAACGGCAGCGCCGGTTCGGCCAAGAAGTTGGCGTAGACGTGCCCTTCCAGATGGTTCACCGCAATTAAGGGGATGTCCAGCGCATAGGCGAGGGTTTTCGCCGCCGCCACGCCCACCAGCAAAGCTCCGGCGAGACCGGGACCGTGAGTAACCGCAACGGCGTCCAGGTCGGTAAAACTCAGCCCGGTTCCGGCCAGGGCTTCGGCAATCACTCCGTTCAGCAATTCCAAATGTTTGCGGGAAGCAACCTCCGGGACTACGCCGCCAAACTTTTGGTGGACGGCGATCTGGGAAGAAATAATGTTGGCGCGGATCGTTACCCCGTCTTCCACGACGGCGGCAGACGTTTCATCGCAGGAAGTCTCAATGGCCAGGATCTTGACGCCCATTTTTCACTCCTTCGCCAAAAACAGGTCGCTGCCCGGCATTCGTTTGCCCGTCGCTCCGATGCTTCGGGCCGACGAGACATCGGCTTGGTTCGGAGCGAATCTGGCAGCGCTGCATAATGCGCACGACCCATTAGTTCTGTTGCTTCATAAATTTTGCCGGCGTTAATTGTTTTTTTCTTGCCTTCTGTTATCTGCGCGATTCGCACTGCCGATTCGCTGACCTCACCTGCGCCGTGTCTCGTTGCCGGCCCTTCGCATATGTCGCTCCTTGGCAAACGAATGCCGGGCTGATCATCTTATCTATCTCTTTGTGCCTTTATCCCTTTGTGCCTCTGTGCCTTCTCACAGCGGCTCGCCCAAAGCAGCCATTAAATCGGTAAAAACCTGCCCGGCCATCCGGCGGATGACCAGTTCGGCCTGCTCGTCCCAGGGCGTGGG
>JBFMEJ010000106.1:0-5884 GCA_040753275.1 Bacillota bacterium | reverse complement strand
AAGACGGGCGTACCGGCCGGCAGGCAGCTGAAATCAGCCTCCGTAACAACCGGCAGTTTTTCCAGAAAAGGACAGTACAGCTCACCCCTTTCGCTGATTCCGGGAGCAGGCAAAACCACCGCCTGCGCCCCCTCGAGAGCTTGCGCCGGGCTTTGGCAAACTGTAACGTTTGCACCTTCCGGCGCGGGCAGCCCGAAAACCCGCACAGAAAAACCAAGGCCGGCCAGATGCCCGGCCAGGTACACTTCTCTGGCGTCGCCGCCCAAAATGGCAATTTTAATCCCGGGTAATTTCGCAAACATGGCAGGCCACCGCCCCTTTTGGTCGTTGGTGGTGGGTGGTGGGTCGTTGGGGATTTTTTCCCTAACCACCAACCACTAACCACCAACCACCAACCGGCCTTCTTCGTTTTACTTTCAATATATGACCTGCCAAAAAGGGAGGTGCTTGTCCGGAGCAGTCGTCGGTCGTCGGTCGTCGAAGGGTAAATCTTTTTTAGTCGTTTAACGTTTTTGGTTATTCAAAAAGCAGGCTTTCCAGACCCAAAACGATTTTGTCCAGCTTCATGACCTTGCGAATGGCCAGCAGAACGCCGGGCATAAAGGATTCCCTGGAGATGGAATCGTGCCGGATGGTCAGGGTCTGGCCAACGCCGCCAAAGATCACCTCCTGGTGGGCAACCAGCCCCGGCAAACGGATGCTGTGCAGGCGAATTCCCCCGTCAAAACAACCTCCCCGGGCGCCGGGAAGATTCTCGATTTCGGCACTCATTCCTTGGTGAAAATCCTCTCTTGCGGCCAGTAACGCCTGGGCGGTTTTCAAGGCCGTCCCCGAAGGGGCATCCAGCTTTTGATCGTGGTGGAGCTCGATAATTTCGACGCGGGGAAAATATTTGGCCGCTTGCACGGCGAAATTAATCATTAACACGGCGCCGATGGCAAAATTAGGGGCGATAATGCCGCCGATTTTGGATTCCAGGGCTATCTCCGTAATTTCTTTGATTTCCCCGGCACTCATCCCCGTTGTACCGACCACCGGCCGCACTTTCCAGCGCAGGGCGGTCTTTGCGTTGGCCGCTGCTGCTTCGGGGATGGTAAAGTCCACCATAACGTCGGGTCTTTTATGGCTTAATTCCTCCTCCAGGTCATTTTTCACCGGAACCCCGATTTCTCCCCCGCCCAGGAGGACGCCGATGTCCTGCTCTTCGCCGCACACGTCCACTGCTCCCACCAGCCGGAGATCGCCGGCCGATATAACGCTCTTGCAAACTTCCCGGCCCATCTTGCCCAGGGCGCCGGTAACCAAAACATTAATCATCATCGTGCGGGGCCTTGCCCCTTATTTCCTCCTTCTTGGCTAAATTAAAAGATTTAACTTCGCTATAAAATATCCAAAAACCTCTTTTCAAATTCAAAAAAGGGTAACGCATAATCTTGCCGGCGGCCAACCATAATAAAAAAGCAGTGCCCGGGTACATTCCGCCGTCCGGGCATCCTTACGGGGGAATCCCTGTTTTCTATTCCTCCGGTTCTGGGATCGATTGCGGAAAAGCGTGCGGAAGGAAAAGGTCGGCGCTGTCCGTCCGTACTTCAGGAACCACCAGATTACCTCGCCCGCCGCCCGGCCACCCCGGGTACCGGAAATCGGCAGAGGAGTAGCCGGAAGTGCCAGTCACGAGATAGTAATACCTGGCCTCCCCCGGATAATAAGTAAACCTTATCTCACTGAACTTTTTTCTTTCTTCCTCCACCATTTTTTCCTCCCGTTTCCCCAATTCATAATGTTGCTCTATCCTGCCTTTGTACCTCTGTGCCTGTTTAAATCACCGTCCGCCACCCCTGTTTTAAAATGTTCACATTCACTTTCCCGGCTTCGGGAAAATCGCTCCTTTCCACCACTCCGGAAAAAATAAAACAATCCTGGCCGTACTCCGACTCGATGATGCCGCCGGCAACGTCGAATTCGGCGCGCGGCCCGCGCAGCAGCTGGACCGGGTTGAAAGGTTCGTTTAAACACAGCTCGCCGGCATAGCATTGATACAGGTCCCAGATTAATTTTTCCAGTTCCCGGGAGGGATAGGCGACCGGCAAACCGATTTCCTCGGCGGCTTCCCGGCGGGAAATCATATGGTTGTGGGCGTAAAGCTTTTCCGTTAAATGATCGACGACTCTTTGGACCTCCGCCCGGGCGTCGTGGTTTTTGCGCAAACCGAGCAATCTGGTGGCGAGAGAGCGAATGAGCAGGTAATTCCGGTGTACATTGCCCAGAGCAAGCGGATGGATGCGCTCGACCAGCAAGGCAAAAACCTTTCCTAACTCGGCCTCGCTGGTTAATCCGGCCACTTCCCTGGCCAGAGTCAGGTACGAGTAAACGTCTTCGATGTTTACCGGGATCCGTGCCACCGGATTGGCAGGATCCTGGGGGTTAAAGGCGTTTACTACGCTGGGGTCGATGGGGCCCAACTCCCCCATTTTCCCCATCGCGATCTCGTCCGCGCCCAGGCAGACCAGCGTTCCGGCACTGTAGGCCCGGAAAGGCACCAGGACGTTAAATTCGTCGGCATATTCCCGGATCAGGTGCACCAACCGCCAGGGCGTTAGAATGTCTCCTCCCCGGGTATAAAGAAACAAATCGATTCGCTTCCGTCTCCCGATCATTTCCAGGTGGCGGTAAAAAACGGGCAAAACGTCTGGTGCTATGCGGGTATTGACGTTCTCCCGGTCACCGGTCAGGTAGCAGATCACTGCCGACTCCCGCAGCCTGGCTATTTTCTGGATCGTTTTTACCCTTTTTTCCCTGCCCAAATGCGGCCACCTCTACAGTTTAGTATTACCCGCCGAAGAAATCTTATGGCCTGAACAGCAAGAAGACCCCGGGATTTTTCTCGCCCGGGGTCTTCTTGTTGTTCGGGTCAAGCAGCAGGTTCCGGTTGTTTTTTTTCGTTCTTCTCTGCTATAATAATCAAGGTAATCTGCGCCATAAAACCATGCTGTCGCCAACGAAGGCGGCTTAAGTTTTCCAATCGTGCGGAGAGGAGATGTGGAAATTGGTGGTTGATCTCAATCCCGTCGCTTTTCAAATCGGGCCGCTGGCCGTGCGCTGGTACGGCATTTTTATGGCCCTTTCCTTTTTGTTCGCCGTCTGGTACATGTACGGGGAGGCCCGCCGGCGGGGCATCGACGAGGATTTTTTGTTAAATTTGAGCATTGTGGCTATCGTGGCGGGGGTGGCGGGGTCGCGCCTTTTGTTTGTGCTGGTCAATTACCCCGAATGGTTTATCCGCGACCCCCTGCAGGTGCTAAAGATTTATCAGGGGGGTTTGGCCTGGCACGGCGGCCTGTTCGGCGGCGCCCTGGCCGGCTGGTGGTACTGCCGGCGCAAAGGCGTCAGTTTCAACGTGCTGGCCGACCTGGCCGTGCCGGGAATCGCCCTCGGTTACGCCATGATCCGCGTGGCGAACATCTTCAACCAGGAGGTGCTGGGCAGGCCCACCGATTTCTGGTTTGACCGCTGGCCCGCCCAGCCCATCGGCACCGCCATCGGCCTGCTTCTGCTGATCCGGTATTTCTACCTGAAAAGAAAGGATCTGCCGGCCGGGTACCAGTTCTGGTCGTTCGTTTTTTACCACCAGCTGCTCCGCGGGACGGTGGAAGAAACGGTCCGGGAGATGCCGCTTGTTTTGGTCGGCTACGTCGTTCCCCACTGGGGCCTGGGGTTTTTTACCATCGCCCAGCTGACCACCCCGGTGATCATGGCCTTCGCCTACTGGATGATGCGGCAAACTTATACCAGGTGGCGCCGGAAGTTCAAGTTGGCCTGATCGATTTCGACGATGATTACCTCTTTCCCAATCCTGCGCACCGCTTCCCAGGGGATGATCAATTGCTGGCGGTCCACCCAGAAGTTCAGCAGGTTGCCCTTGCGGGGCAAAATAATGGAGCAGACCCGGCCCGTTTCCGCGTCGATGGCCAGGTCGCTCTCCCCGACCACGCCCAGGCGGGCCCCGTTGGCAAGGTTGACAATTTCTTTCCCCGTCAACTCGAAAAGCCTCATTTTTTTACCACCTTCGCCGCAGCATAAACAACCTTAAAACAAAGGGCTGGACGATCGCCAGGCCGATGGAAAGCGCCGCCAGCGGCTCCACCTGGACCTGACCGAGCGGAACCCGGCTGGGCAGCTCCACCTTCAAAAATTCCAGGAGCATCACCAGCGACAGGTAAATCCCGCCGGCCAGGCCGACCAGGCTCAACACCGCCTGGGAAAGGGGCGAAGCCTTCGTCTCCGGAAAAGAATCCAGCGAACTGGCGCGCAGCAGATGAATTTTTACCCTTTCCCGGATCGACAGCCCCGCCAGCGCCAACACAATCAGCCCGAAAACAAGCGAGCCGGTCAGCATTGTCCCACCTCCCATTAGCATTATATGGGAAAGGGACAGGTTTTAGGACTGGATTTTAGGCGCCTTTTACCTGTATTTTACCTTGCCGGGGAAAGAAAAAATCTGCTATGATTACGTGGGGGTGGTGGCAATCAAATTGCTGTTCATGAAGCGGAAAGAAACAAAGCAGTCTGCCTTAACGGCGAGGGAAGCGGAGGAGCAAACCCGCCTGGCGCTAGCGGCTGTCTTCGCGCAGAAAAAATTATCCCCGGGGGCGAGAGTGGCCATTACCGCCGGCAGCCGGGGGATTGCCAACTACCTGACCGTCCTGCGCACGGCGGTGGAATTTATCCGGGAGAGGGGCAGGGAGCCTTTCCTGGTGCCGGCCATGGGCAGCCACGGCGGCGGCACGGTGGCCGGGCGGCAGGCGGTGCTGGCCGGCCTGGGGATTACGGAAGAAAGTGTAGGCGCGCCCATCCTGGATGGGGACGACGTGGTAGAAGTTGGCCGGGCCGACGGTCTGCCGGTTTATGCGGACGCCCGGGCGAAAACGGCGGACGGTATCCTGCTGATCAACCGGATCAAGCCGCACACGGCCTTCCGGGGCGAACGGGAGAGCGGCCTTTTAAAAATGCTGGTGGTGGGGCTGGGCAAGGTGCCGGGCGCCGCCCTGTTTCACCGGCAGCCGCCGGAGCATCTGGCCGGTACATTGGACGCCATGGGGCAGGTATTGCTGAAAAATTTGCCCGTTCTGGGCGGAATAGCCCTGGTGGAAGACGCCGCGGAACAAACAGTGCTGATCGAAGGCATCCCTGCCGGAGAGATCCCGGCCCGCGAAGCCGAACTTTTAAAAACGGCGCGCGCCCTTTTGCCCCGCCTCCCCTTTACCGGCGCCGATCTTCTGATCGTGGACGAAATGGGCAAAAACTTCAGCGGCACCGGCATGGATACCAATGTTATCGGCCGTTTCCGGATCGAGGGGGTGCCGGAGCCGGAAAACCCGCCGGCGAAAAGAATCTTCGTCCGGTCCCTATCTCCCCTGTCCGAAGGCAACGCCAACGGGATCGGCCTGGCCGACTTTACCACGGCAAGGCTTGTCCGGGCCATGGACCGCCGGGCCACCTACCTGAACATCCTTACCACGGGATACCTTAACCGGGGGATGCTTCCCCTGATCTTTGAAACCGACCGGGAGGCCCTGGAGGCAGCGGCCCAAAGCCTGAAAAAAACTCTGGCGGAATGCTCCGCGGCCTGGATCAAAAACACCCTCCACCTGCAGGAGATCCTGGTTACACCGGACCTGGCCGGACCCTGCCGGGAGGGGGGTTACAACCGGATCAAAGAAGTAGAACTGGCTTTTGATGCTGAAGGAAATCTGGTCTCCTGCTGGGAATAAAAATCCCTGATTTCGTTTTCTAGAGGAGTTGCCCATGGGAACGTTCATTCTCACCTTAATTGTGAAAATTTAGGCACTAAGGCACAAAGGGACAGAGGCGCACAAAGAGAAAT
>JBFMEJ010000105.1:0-5951 GCA_040753275.1 Bacillota bacterium | reverse complement strand
AAACATTTTAACTAAACTGGAAATTTACAGGATTTTTTGCAGGAATTTTTTTGGCAATGGAGAAAAAACATGAAGGACGGAACTTTTGGAGGAAGGTGGTGACAGCAAGATGGTGGTTACTGATGTCCGGGTGCGGAAAATCCTGAATGAAGGGAGAATGAAAGCCATTGTTTCAGTAACGCTGGACGATATGTTTGTAATTCATGACGTAAAAGTGGTCGAGGGGAACAACGGTTTATTCGTGGCCATGCCCAGCCGGAAAATGCCCGACGGAGAGTTTCGCGACATTGCTCATCCGATTAATCCGTCGGCGAGGGAATTGATTCAGAATGCGGTTTTAAGGGCATACGAGAGCGCGATTTAGGGAAAAGAAGAAAAAAGCAAGTTATCGTTTTCGGAGCGGGAGTTTTGGTGTTACTAAACTCTCTCTTTTTTTAAAAGGAAAAAGTAAATTTTTGTTGAATATGAAGAATAGAGTATAATGAACCGATCCCTTCGGGGATTGGGTGATGTGATGATCGCGTCCGGCGGCCGAACGACCGGCGACAAAATTGGGGAGGGGCGGCATGGAGCTGGCAGCGGTAATTTTGGCGGCAGGGAAGGGCACGCGAATGAAATCCGATTTGCCCAAAGTGTTGCATAAAGTAGGCGGCCGGCCGATGGTCAGCTACGTTCTGCAGGCCGTAAAGGGATCCGGCAGCAAGCGGATCATCATGGTGGTTGGCCACCGGGGGGAACAGGTGGCGCAGACGTTTGGGGAGCAGGCGGAAATAGTTTTTCAAGAGCCCCAGCTGGGTACGGCCCACGCCCTGCTGCAGACGAAAGAGGCGCTGGCCGGTTTCGGCGGGCACCTGCTGGTGCTGTCCGGCGACACGCCGCTGGTTACTGACGAGACCCTGCGGGACTTTCTGCAGGCACATCAGGAATCCGGCGCCTGCGCCACGGTGCTGACGGCCGTTTTGGAAAATCCCGCGGGGTACGGCCGGGTGGTGCGGGACGGTACCGGCCGGGTGGTGAAAATAGTGGAGCAAAAAGACGCCGCCCCTGCTGAGCTCACGATCAAAGAAATCAACACCGGGATTTACTGTTTTTCCGCGCCGGGGCTGTTTGACTATTTAAGCCGGATTAAAGCGGAAAACGCGCAAAAAGAATACTACCTGACCGATCTGATCGAAATCTACATTCAAAATGACCGGCCGGTGGCGGCGCACCGGGCGGCGCAGCCGGAAGAAATCATGGGGATCAACGACCGCCGCCAGCTGGCGGAAGCGGAAATGATTTTGCGCCGCCGCAAAACAGACGAGGTGATGCTTTCCGGGGTAACCGTTATTGACCCGGGAAGCACTTTTCTTGATCAGGAGGTCGTCATCGGGCGGGATAGTGTAATCTACCCTTTTACGGTGATTGAGGGCAACAGCGTCATCGGGCGAAACTGCCTCATCGGACCGGGGGCGCATTTAAAAAACGTCCGCCTCGGAGAAAATGTATACGTAGCCCATTCCGTGGTCGTGGAAAGCATCATCGAGGACTATTGCAGCATCGGCCCCTTCGCCTACATCCGGCCCGGCTGCCACTTAAAGCAGGGGGTAAAGGTGGGCGATTTTGTAGAACTGAAAAAGACCGTGGTGGGCGAGAACAGCAAGGTGCCGCACTTGAGTTACCTGGGCGATACCACGGTAGGGGCCGGGGTCAACGTCGGCGCGGGGACGATCACCTGCAATTACGACGGCGCCCGCAAGTGGCCGACGTACATCGGCGACGGCGCCTTCATCGGAAGCAACACGAACCTGGTGGCGCCCGTGGAAATCGGGGCCGGGGCGGTGATTGGCGCCGGTTCCACCATCACCAAAAACGTTCCCCCGGGCGCGCTGGGGGTTGCCCGCGGCCGGCAGCGGATTGTGGAAAGATGGTCGGACCGGAAGAAAAAGAGGGAAAACGGGGGGGCGGAGCCCGGTTAAGCTGCCGCGAGCCGCGGTGCGCTCTTTTCGCGAAAGCCGGGGAGGAGCGGGGACAACACGATGTCCTCGGCGGGTGAAGTGAATATGTTCGGCTGGTTCGGCCAACCAGGTTATCTTGAGCAAGGCGGGGTGGACAGGTGTCTTTAAGTAAACGGTTGAAAATTTTTACCGGCAACGCCAATCCGGAATTGGCCCGGGAAATTGCCCAGTACCTGGGGGTGTCGTTGGGAGAAGCAAAAGTTTCCCGCTTTTCCGACGGGGAAATTCAGGTGAGAATTAACGAAAGCGTGCGGGGGGCGGATGTTTTTATCGTCCAGCCCACCTGTACGCCGGTCAACGAGCATTTAATGGAGCTGCTGGTCATGGTGGACGCGGTGCGCAGGGCGTCGGCCCGGCGGATTACCGCCGTCATGCCTTACTACGGCTACGCCCGGCAGGACCGCAAGACCCGCGCCCGGGACCCTATTACCGCCAAGCTGGTGGCCAACCTGCTTACGGCCAGCGGAGCCCGCCGGGTGGTTACCATGGATCTGCACGCCGGACAGATCCAGGGCTTTTTCGACATCCCGGTCGATCACTTGCCCGGTGTGCCCATTCTGGCCCAATATTTTCTGCAGCAAAAGCTGGATAACGTGGTGGTGGTTTCCCCCGACCACGGAGGAGTGACCAGGGCGCGGGACCTGGCGGAGCGCATCGGCGCCCCCCTGGCCATTATCGACAAGCGCCGGCCGGAACCCAACGTGGCCGAAATCATGAACATCATCGGGGAGATCAAAAACAAAAAAGTAATCATGATCGACGATATTATCGATACAGCGGGTACCATCGCCCAGGGTGCCGAAGCGCTGAAAGCGTGGGGGGCCACGGAGATCTCCGTCTGCTGTACGCACCCGGTCTTGAGCGGGCCGGCCATCGAACGCCTGAACCAGGCTCCGATCAAAGAAGTGGTGGTGACCAATACGATTCCCCTGGCCGCAAAGAACTGCTCCAAAAAAATAAAAGTGCTTACCGTGGCGCCCCTTTTGGGGGAGGCGATTATCCGCATCCACGAGGACCTTTCGGTAAGCAAGTTATTTGATTAAGCCTGGAGCGGCCGGCCGTGGGTCACCAAAAGCAAAAGCGTAAAAAGGACGAATGTCCGGCCGTTAAGTTCTATTTGATCTCCTCTTTATTCCGGCCCTCTTCCGGAGTAATGTTTTCCGGGATGATGTTTTCCTGGGGAGCGATGTTTGGCAGGGCCTGTTCCTTTCGCCCGCCGTTGTTTGTTTTCCGCCGGAAGGGGAAACTAATCCCGGCGCCCAGTTCGCGGCTTTTGTGCACGGCGCTGCTCCAGGCCTGAGTGGCCGTATTTTTCACGGAGCGCAGGGTATCCTGAAAGCCCCCTTCGACTTTGACCAGGTTATTTAAACAATCGTCGGTACAGACCGTCACCTGCTTGCCCAGGGTACGGATGAAACTGGCGTCCAGATAGGCCCGGCCCTGCATCATGTGATTGAACATCCCCTCCGAAAATTCCAGGCCGACAATTTCACCGGTTTGCAGGTCGATGTAAAATTCGTCCACCTGGCCCAGAATGGTGCCGTTTTCCAGGACGATGCGGGTGCCTGACACGTCTACTTTATCCCTGGTCAATTTCAATATTTCCGGCAGGGTGGCCCCTCTTTGCAGGGAGTTGCTCCGTTCCACGGTAATGGCGTTTTCACCGACGCTGCGGAGCTGGCTAAAGGGGATGAATTTTTGCTCTTTCAGCCAACCCTTTTCTTCTATGATTAGGGCAACGACTGCTTTTTTGGCGGGATCGATCACCAGCCCCTTGACTTTGCCGATTTGCTGGCCTTCTTCCAGGCTGAAGACGGGCAGGTTGAGGAGTTGTTTGCTTTTGCGCATGGTTTTCTCATCCTCCCTTTAAAATAATATGCGCAAAGAAGTCGCGGCATGATAACGGGAGATAAAAAATGATGTTGATTGTCGGGTTGGGAAATCCCGGTCCGGAATATGCCAA
The DNA here is from genome assembly GCA_040753275.1 of Bacillota bacterium. Taxonomy (GTDB): domain Bacteria; phylum Bacillota; class Desulfotomaculia; order Desulfotomaculales; family Nap2-2B; genus JAIMBK01. The sequence continues at coordinate 1,991 of JBFMEJ010000105.1, read as the reverse complement.
AACCCGTCACAACGTGGGATTTATGGTCGTGGAGCGCCTGGCGGCACAGACCGGCGCAGCCGGGACCGGCCCGGTCCGGTGGCGCTTACGGTGCCGGGCCCTCGTGGCGGACACTTATATTCAGGGGCAAAAAGCGGTTTTGGCCAGGCCCCAGACTTACATGAACAACAGCGGGGAGGCGGTGGGGCCGCTCTTGCGCTGGTACGGGCTAATCCCGGCGGAACTGCTGGTAATCTGCGACGACCTGGAACTTTCGCCGGGGCAAATCCGGATCCGCAAAAAAGGGGGGGACGGCGGGCACCGGGGCTTGAAATCGATCATCGCGGCCCTGGGAACGAACGAATTTGCCCGCCTGCGCATCGGCATCGGCCGCCCGGAAGAGCCGGCGGGGGACGTCATCCGGTGGGTTCTGGGCCGTTTTAACCCGCAAGAGGCGCCCGTGATGGAGGAGGCCCTGGTCAGGGCGGTTCAGGCGGTGCGGGTGATTTTAAGCGAAGGCATTGAAAAGGCGATGAACCAGTTTAACTGATCAAGAAAACTGGCCAGGTAAAAGGAAACGCAATTCGTTCCTGTCATTGCTGGGTGATGTCTTCATTTTCGCAGGAAAGCGGGTTTTTCTTCTTCGGCGCAGTTTTTTCTTTGGACTTGACAACTCGGCAGGAGTCGCCTATAATTAAAGTTGTCATGAAAATGGGGCTGTGGCGCAGAGGGAGCGCGCTTCCTTGGCATGGAAGAGGCCGCGGGTTCGATTCCCGCCAGCTCCACCAGATAAATCAAGGGTTCCGGGGTTCAGCCACTAACGACAAAACAGGGATATACGACAATCTTACGACAATCAGAAAAGCCCGGGTTTTATTCCCGGGCCGGTTTCCCATTGAAGAGGATGTCGTTTATCTTCGCTGATGCCTTCTTCTTCAGTTTTTCAGTTACCGTGGTATAGATATCCGCCGTGATGTTCAGCCTGGCGTGCCGGAGAAACTCCTGCACCGTTTTCATTTCTTCGCCGGCCTCCAAAAGCAGCGTGGCGACGGTATGGCGCAGGTTATGAAAGGTGGTCTTCGGTATGCCTGCTTTTTTTAATAGCCGCTCGTACTTTCGGGTAAATGAGCGCGGGTCTAACTGGCCGCCGTCCTCGCTGCAGAACACCAAACCGTTGTCTTTGTACTCCCTGCCGAAAAAGTCCTTCTCTTCCTGCTGCCTGATCTGGTGCTTCACCAGTTCCCAAATGATGTTTTCGGGTATGGGCACGCCGGCCTTGCTTTTCTAGGTCTTTGGGGGGTTATATACCAACCATACCAAGAAAAATATTTGGAGATGCCCCTCTCCGGCCAAGCCAAACAGGGCAGCGCGAAATTAGTAAAGTCCGGAAAGGACTGGTACGTCCACCTTGCACTACCGGCCTTACTACCAGCTCCGAAAACTCATCGAATACAAGGCGGCCTTAGCGGGTATCCGAGTAGAGTTAGTCAACCCCGACCTGACCACCCTGACCTGCTCCCGGTGCGGGGAAGTGGTAAAGAACAGACCCAAAGGCCGTTGGTTCAAATGCCCGCGGTGCAAGAAAATAAAGCACGTCGACGTGAACGGGGCGGACAACATCGCCCAAGCAATCAGCGGCCTTGCCGCGTAATCCTTTAGCTGTCTGGTAACAGGACAGCCGCCCAGGTCGGGCTATGATCTGGGGACCGTTGCCGACATTCTTGGGCACGCTAACGTTTCCACCACGGCCATCTACACGAAGCCCTCTCTTCACGACAAGGCCAGGGCGCTGGAGCTTTCGGAGGTTTAGGCCGCACCCGGAATCGGCTTATCTGCCGGGTGCGGCTATTTTTTTCGTGTTTCATGTTCGAATTACGGCACTAATGCGAAGGTAATGTTTACCAGGGCTTTTTTTACTATCGGGTTTCGGATTACTACTTCGCATTATCGGCCAAATGCGAAGGCAAATTTTTTGGGGGCGGCGAGTTTTGCTTTTTTTTGGGGGGGGGTAT
>JBFMEJ010000104.1:0-5992 GCA_040753275.1 Bacillota bacterium | reverse complement strand
GGCGGGGAAGACGCCTGGATTGTTCCGCCGTGCTGCTCCACTATTTCGCGGATGATGGCGAGGCCGAGCCCCCGGTTGTGCCCCTTGGTGGAAAAACCGGCCTGAAAAATGAAGTCAAGCACTTCCGGTTTTATTCCCGGTCCCGAATCCAGGACTTTAATAATGTAGTTTTGGCTATCCTCGCCGATTTCCAGCTTAACGAAGCGCTCCTTTGGTTCCAGCCCCATGACTGCTTCGAAAGCGTTGTCGATAAGGTTGCCCAGAATCCGGTTGAGCTGGTAAGGGCGGAGGGGTATGGCGCGAAGATCGCTTTGGATGGAAAGATTAAAGCTGATATCCTGGACGGCTGCCTGGTTGACTTTTCTCTGGATGAGCGCCCCGATCTCCGGCTGCTTTAAGTTAACCAGCTGGGCGGACGTGCGCGCCTCCCGGACCACTTCGGCCAGATAATCCTGGGCGCTGTCCGGCCTGTTCATTTGGAGAAGCCCGTATACCGTCTGCAGGTGGTTGATAAAGTCGTGGCGCTGGGCGCGGATGTTCTGGATCAGTTCCTGGATATCTTCCATGCTGCGGGCCTGCTGCTCCAGGAGCATGTTTTGATATTCGCTCTGAATGAGTTTCTTGAGCGTTAAAAAACTGAGGACGGCGTTGGCGATTACCACCAGGGCGATGGCCAGGACGATCCCGAGGTAGTCAGTCAGATTGTTGATGATGAAATACTGGTGAAAGATGAGGCAAAGAATGAAAGATTGCGTAAGGAGAAAAATAATCAAGGCGTAATTCGATGATACTGCGCTCATGACTGATGCCCCCGGTTTTGTTTTTCTTCCTCCGCCTTTTGCTGGAAAGGCCGGGAACTGGTAAAGGTTATTTTTTTCTTGGCGCACCACCACGTAATGATCCCCAGGGAGATTAACTCCGGAAAGGGGATTAAAATACGTAAGAGAGGCCTAGCCCAAATTTCTTTAATGGACAGCCCGGTGGCAAGAACCAAAGGGTAAAATAAAATCTCCAGCACGCCCAGCGTTAAGATACTTAAAAGGGAGGCCGTGGCTGCCAGCTGCAGGGGGGACCGGAAGAAAACGATGAAAAGAGCGCACATGACAACCAGGCCTGTAATCGTATGGATGCCGTAGGGAAGGGGCAGGCTGCGGACAAAGCAGGAAATTGCCGTGTAAATTACCGCCGCGAAAATGATCCGCCTCCAGCGCAAGGGCGCGCCCATTAAGGTAAGGCCCAGGGCAAAGAGGAGCACGCTTTCCGGGAAAGATTGGCAGACCACCGCCGCCAGAGGCATTTTATCCATGATTATTTCCTCGCTCGCGGTTGCCCCAAGGGTTCCGAACACGGCCCGACTTCCCTGTAATATAATTTACCAGCGTAAAAATTACCGTTCTTTCCATATTATTCTTCATTATTTGAGGATCTCCTTCTTTTTCCCAGAAATTTTTACATTTATTTTTTTCGTAATTTTTACCCTGACCATCCTTAAAAAGGGAATATGCCTTAAAAATCTTGAGGTGACAGGTTACGACAATTATGTGGTAATCTGTCACTTTTCAGATCAAGATTTTTCCGCATACTCGCGGGCTCGCCGGAGGTATTTCCCCGCAGCCTGCTGAAACTGTCTGATTTCTTCCGGATTGAGCGGACGGATGATTTTTGCCGGCGAACCCATGGCCAGGTGCCCCGCGGGGATTTCCTGCCCCTGGACGACCAGGGAGCCGGCGGCGACCACGGCGTTCTCGCCGATGACCGCATTGTTCAAAATGATTGCGCCCATCCCGATGAGCGCTCCCCGGCCGATGGTGCAGCCGTGGAGAATGACGTTATGACCTACGGTCACCCCCTCCCCGATGATCAGGGGGGCGTCTTCCTCCTCGTGGAGCGTACAGCCGTCTTGAATATTTGTCCGGGGGCCGATTTTTACTTCGTTAACGTCTCCCCGGATCACCGTATTAAACCAGACGCTGACCCGCTCGCCGATTTCCACGCGGCCGATGATGCGCGCGCCGGGAGCGATAAAAACGTTTTCGGCCACCCGCGGCCAGACATTTTGGTAAGGATAAAGACCCTCGCGCTGCATTTGCTCACCTCTTATTCTGGAAATAAAGGTTGTTTTCCCTCGAAAAGATCAGGCCTAAAATATCCCAGGCACAAAGTAAAATATTCCCGATCGACTATACATTTCTCTATATGCCTCTGTGCCTTAGTGCCTCTGTGCCTTTATCCCTTAAAAAAATGTTTTATAGTGAGTTGCTCCATAAAAAGATGAATAGAGTTGTGTCTTGAAAATAAATTTGTCTTTTTAGCTGCCGGATAAATCTTTTTGATTGATATAAATTAACCTCCCGGTATTTTATTTTTCCCAGGAGGTTTTTCAGACGAAAAACAATTAACTTGCCGGTGACCGGGCAGCGTTCTTTAGGTTTGGTCAAGCTCCGTTCCCTAGTCTACCAGCGACTGCTGGTAGGTAAGCTCTTCAAAAGCCTTCACGTAGGCGTCGTTGACCCTGCTGCCGAAGCGGACCAAAAGCATGTTGGCGGGGTGCTCCAGGATTTCCGGGTCGTCCGTGCGCCTTTTCTTGAAGCCGACGCTGCCGTATAACCTGCTTAACATGCGCTGGTAGTTCCAGGCATTCATTCTCGTTCCCCGCAGGTCCCAGTGCTGCTGGAATTCGCAGGCGATCACAACGTATTCCTCCAGGTGTTCGTTTTGAAAGGCTTTTTTCAGCAGGGCGGAGGCAATTCCGAAGCGGCGCCAGCGCGCGCTTACTTCGATGGCGCCCAACTCCAGGATCCGCGGATGTCTGCTCCAGCGCGTGTAGGGACTGGGGGCGTGAAAAGACAGATAACCGATGATCGCCTTGCCGTGCCTGGCTATATATACCATTCCTTCCGGGGAGTCGGCCACGATCATTAAGGCTTCCTTTTGCCGTCCCGGGTTGCGGAAGTTGTTCAAGTCCGGATCGATTATTAAAGAGGCAAGATAATCCCTTTCCACAGGCCCCTCGATAATTACCTGCCCCTGGGGAGTGGCAAGCTCCATTTGGTTGTCGGCATTAGTTAGAATCGTAATCACCACCAGTCTTTTTTTGTAAAAGTTTAACCTCTTTTCAAATGAAAATATTCTGAAGAGTGGAGGTTAAATCCTCCTTTTTTCGAAAAAATTTTTAAAGGTTAATGCCATATTTTTGGCTCCGGTAAAGCAGGGCGGAGCGGGTGATGCCCAGCAGCTGGGCGGCCTTGGTCTGGTTTCCGCCGGTTTTTTCAAGGGCTTTTAGAATCAACTCCTTTTCTACTTCCTCCAGGGAGATTCCCTGGTCCGGGAAATTTATTACAGGGCCGGCCGTCGTTTTTTGGGAGGCCAGCAGTTCCTTCGGTAAATGCTCGGGCAGGATTTCGTTGCCCTGGCAGATAATGGCCGCCCTTTCAATGACATTCTGGAGCTCGCGGATATTTCCCGGCCAGTGGTAGCGAACGAGCAGCTCCATGGCCGCGGGGGAGATTTTATTCACCAGATAGGTAGGGCGGAACTTTTCAACAAAATGTTGGGCCAGCAAAGGGATGTCCTCTTTTCTTTCCCTTAAGGGGGGCATGTGGATCTGGAAGACGTTTAACCGGTAGTAGAGGTCTTCCCGGAACTGCCCCTGTTGCATGGCCGATGCGATGTCCCGGTTGGTGGCGGCAATGACCCGGACGTCCACGCACAGGGTTTCGGTCCCCCCAACGCGCTCAAAGGACTTTTCCTGGAGTACCCGCAAGAGCTTCACCTGCATGGACAGGGGTATCTCGGTAATTTCATCCAGAAAAATTGTTCCCCTGTCGGCCAGTTCGAAGCGCCCCAGCTTTCTGGTCACTGCTCCCGTAAAGGCCCCTTTTTCATGGCCGAAGAGTTCGCTTTCCAAAAGTTGTTCGGGCAGGGCGGCGCAGTTTACCGGTACAAAAGGCCCGTCTTTACGCAGGCTTTGCTGGTGGATGGTCAGGGCGGCCACTTCCTTGCCCGTTCCGCTTTCCCCGGTGATCAAAACGGTGGCGTTGCTTTTGGCTACTTTTTCAATGAGTCTTTTGATTTCCTGGATGGCTTTGCTTTCTCCAATCAGGTTGGTGTACTTTTTAGCCAGTTCGTCGCGCAGGAAATTGACTTCGGTGACCAGCTGGCTGACCATCAGGTTTTGTTTAATCACAATTTTTAATTCTTCCAGATCGAAGGGCTTCGTGAGGTAATCGACGGCCCCTATCTTCATCGCTTCAATGGCCGTTTCAATCGTTCCGTGAGCGGTTAACATGATCACGGGAAGCCCGGGCAGGATTTCCCTGGCTCTCCTCAGAACTTCCAGCCCGTCCATTTCCGGCATTTTTAAGTCTAAAATAACCAGCGAGGGGCTCTCTTCCTTGATTAATTCCAGGCCCTTTTTGCCGCTGGTGGCGGAGAGCGCCTGGTATCCCTCCTGGCGCATCGCTTTTTCCAGAGCCCAGCAAAGATGTTTTTCGTCGTCAATAATCAAGATCTTGGGTACCATCATCTGACCCCCCGGTTGTTTGCAGGATGGGCAGCGTTATTTTAAAGGTGGTTCCCTCCGGACCGGTCCTGGTCACTTCAATGGTGCCTCCATGGCTTTTGATGATCTGATGGCTGATCGAAAGGCCGAGGCCGGTGCCGCTTTCTTTCGTAGTGTAAAAAGGATCGAAAATCTTAGGCAGATCTTCCGCTGCAATGCCGCCGCCTGTGTCGCTGAACGCGGCGCATACACCGGCGTTTTCCCGGTAAGTTTGAATGGTCAACGTGCCTCCGCCGGGCATGGCGGCCACGGCGTTCAAGATTAAATTGACAAAAACCTGCTTGATTCTTTCTCCGTCCGCTTCGATCAGGGGCAGGTTTTGCTCCGTTTCCAGTTTCAGGGCGATGTTGTTTTGGCGCAAGAGGGAAGAAGTAAAGATGAGCACCTTTTCCAGTAAAGCGTTGACGGCCACCGGTTGCGTAAGGTGCTTGACCGGACGGCCGAAATCCAGCAATTCCTGGATAATCCTGTTCTGGCGATCGACCTGTTCTTTAATTATCCTAACATATTCGTTGATGTTTGCAACGCCTTGAAAATCCGTTTCCATCAATTGGACGGTGGCCCTGACCACGCTGATCGGGTTGCGCAGCTCGTGGGCGACGCCCGTGACCAGCCGGCCCAGCGCAGCTAGGCGTTCGGTGCGGCGCAGCTCTTCTTCCAGCCTTTCCTTTTCGGCTAAAGAAACAGCCATTCTGTTTACGGCCCGGGCAATTTGCCCCGCCTCGCCGGGCAAATCCGGAAGGAGTTTGTTTAAGTCTTTTTCCAGTTCGCCGAGGCCCTCTTTAATCAGGCCGACCCCTCTGGCCAGGTTGTGGGTGATGATCAGGACCCCGGCGGCGCCGGCAAGGAGGACAAAAAGAGTGATGTAGCGGATGAGCAGGCGGAAGTTCTGGCTGCGGGCAAAGATGGGGTGCAGGCGTTCGTCCGCCCAGGCCACGGCCACCAGTTTATCATCTATTTTCACCGGCAGAAAATATTCAATAGTTTGTTCGTTCAGGCTGGTGGTTAATTTGGCCAGCGGGCGGCCGCTGGCGCTGGCGGCGATCAACCCGGAGTCGGCTTCCGTAAAGATGCGCTGTTCCCGCTGCCGGGCTTCTTCGGAAGACAACTGCCGGTATTCCCGCAAGAAACCTTGCACGAAGATTTGCTGGCTTTCGAGCAGGTAAAGTCCGAACCGGACACCCGGATAATTCGGCACCAGGGGGCCGGCGGCTTCGGTAAAGGATTCCCGGAGGAGGTTGGTCCGGACCTCCGGGTCCAAACCGGCCAGACTTTCGCCGGCGAGCTTTTGTTCTACCTTGCGAAGGAGCGCCGGAACCACCTGGTTCTGGACAAGGGAGCTCAGGTGGTCTTGTTTTTCCGCCAGTACAATTTCGTCGCTTTTGGCGGCGAAGAAAAGATCGTACAGGACGACCAGCACAGGAATCAACA
>JBFMEJ010000103.1:0-6040 GCA_040753275.1 Bacillota bacterium | reverse complement strand
GGTATACTATAATCTTTATATTTTCCGAATGTCAAGGAATTTCCTGGGTTAATTAATGGTAACAGATTGCTCGGCAAAATCTCACCATCAGTTGCTGTTATAACCCAAGTTTGGCGTAAAAAATTACCAGGTCTTGATACACAAGACTTTCAAGGCCTATAGACAGAAGTTGTAGTACCGAATAGGAAATAATGCATCGGAAAGCCACTGATAGCAAGCTTTTTAGAAGTATGTTTTTACGTTTCGGGACTACATCATTCAAGGGTAATGCCTCAAGCCCTTGATATATTTAGCATTGGAAATATATGTCGCCAAACTCGGGTTATAAATTCTGGTATTGGATAGATCTTCAAGAAAGGTAAATTATGACAAAAATTGAATTACTCAGACGCATTTTTAGTAATGCAATTGTACATGATTAACCTAATGCCCTTTATACATCCGGGATCGTTAAATATGGCTATGCTTGATTATATGTTTGGACTTTTACGGAAAGTAGTTATTTAAATGCTCACTGCATTACTAATCATTTTAAATTATTCATAAGCTCAAAAATAAATATCATTCCCTTGGGGTAAATCTCGAGAAGATTATTTTTTATTGCGCTGGCATAAATTTTGCTGGTTCTTGCATTAAGAAATATTAATGCCCGGATTTTAACTTTTGTGAGGGGTAACAGTTGTGAACAAGATTTAAGGTAGAGGAGGATCTTTTATGAATGAAAAAAATTGTCCCTACGACGCCAACAACGATCTCCTTAAATCCACCTTTCTCCAGGTGGAGCGGGCGGCCCATCACTTAAACCTCGACCCCGGCCTCCTAAAAGTGCTCAAAGAGCCCAAGCGCATCTTAACCGTCTCCGTTCCCCTGCGCAAAGACGACGGTACCTTAGAAGTCTACCAGGGGTACCGGGTCCAGCACAACTTGGCCAGAGGCCCGGCCAAAGGGGGGATCCGCTTTCACCAGGACGTCACCATGGAAGAAGTCATCGCCTTAGCCGCCTTAATGACCTGGAAGTGCGCGGTGGTGGACATCCCCTACGGGGGCGCCAAGGGAGCGGTGGTGGTCAACCCCAAAGAACTCTCCTTAGCTGAACTGGAGCGCCTGACCCGCCGCTACGTCACCGAGATCAGCATCATCATCGGCCCCGAAAAGGACATCCCCGCCCCGGACGTAAACACCAACCCCCAGGTGATGGCCTGGATCATGGACACATTCTCCATGCAGCACGGCTACTCCATCCCCGCCGTGGTAACCGGCAAGCCCTTAGAGATTGGCGGCTCCCAGGGACGCAACGAAGCCACCGGCAGAGGCTGCGTCTACACCATTGAAGAAGCGGCCGCCGCCTGCGGGATTAACCTGGCCGAAGCCACCGCGGCGGTGCAGGGCTTCGGCAACGTGGGCTCCGTAGCCGCCGCCGCTTTAAACGATCTCGGCTGCCGGGTCGTCGCGGTCAGCGACTCCAAAGGAGGGATCTACGCCGAAAACGGATTGGACGTAAACGAAGTAATTGAGTTCAAAGCCCGCACCGGCTCAGTAGTGGGTTACCCCGACGCCACGCCGATCACCCAGGAAGAGCTCCTCACCCTGGACTGCACCATCCTCGTCCCAGCGGCTTTAGAAAATCAGATCACAGAAGCCAACGCCGCCCAGATCAAAGCCAAAATCGTCGCCGAGGCGGCCAACGGCCCCACCACCGCCAAAGCCGACGACATCTTATCCCAGCGGGGGATCACCGTCATCCCCGACATTTTGGCCAACGCCGGCGGGGTGGTGGTCTCCTACTTCGAGTGGGTCCAGGGGATCCAGCACTTCTTCTGGACTAAAGACGAAGTCAACCGCCAGCTGCGCCGCCGCATGGTGAACAGCTTCCGGGAGGTGCACGAACTGGCCCAAAAGGAAGGAGTTACCTTACGCACCGCCGCCTACATGATTGCTTTGGAGCGGGTGAAGAAGGCAACGCTGCTGCGGGGGTTGTATCCGTAGACTGGCCTGGGAGCAAAAGAGGGTTTTTGCAGCAGAACCATGATTGTACAAACAGGAAACTTTATCGACGGGGGGTAAACCTATGATCGAGATTAAAACCGAAGTTCCCGGTCCGAAGTCGCGAGAGCTTCTGGAACTGCGTGAAAAATACGTTCCCCGGGGGATCTCCAACGCTTCCCCGGTTTTTGTCCGGGAAGCAAAGGGGGCGGTGGTCGCCGATGTGGACGGCAACCGGTTTATCGATTTCGCTGGCGGCATCGGCGTGGTGAACGTCGGCCACTGCCCGGATGACGTGGTGGGCGCGGTCAGGGAACAGCTGGAGCGCTTCGTCCACACCTGTTTTCACGTGGCCATGTACGAGCCGTACGTGCGGCTGGCCGAAAAACTGGCCGCCGTCACCCCCGGCGACTTCCCCAAAAAGACCATGTTTGCCAACAGCGGCGCGGAAGCGGTGGAGAACGCGGTCAAGATCGCCCGCAAGTACACCAAAAGAACGGGCATCATCGCCCTGGAATGCGCCTTTCACGGCCGCACCCTGATGGCCATGTCGCTGACCAGCAAGGTCCGGCCGTATAAATACGGGTTCGGGCCGTTCGCCCCGGATGTCTACAAAATTCCTTCGGCCTACTGTTACCGCTGCTACTTCGGGTTGAGCTACCCGGCCTGCGAACTGCGCTGCGTGCAGAATCTGGAAAGGTTCTTTGTGGCCGAGCAGTCCGCCGACAACGTCGCGGCCTTAATTGCCGAACCCGTCCAGGGCGAAGGGGGCTTTATCGTTCCGCCGCCGGAATTTCTGCCGGGGTTAAAGGAAATTTGCGCCAGACACGGTGTCTTGTTTATTGCCGACGAGGTGCAGACCGGTTTTGGCCGGACGGGGAAGCTGTTTGCCTGTGAACATTTTGGCCTGGTGCCGGACATCATCACTATAGCAAAGTCGCTGGGCGCCGGGTTCCCCATCAGTGCCGTCACCGGCCGGGCGGAGATCATGGACGCCCCCGACGTCGGCGAGATCGGCGGAACGTACGGCGGCAACCCGCTCTCCTGCGTTGCCGCCCTGCAGGTGGTGGCAAAGATGCAGGCGGAGGACCTGCCTGTCCGGGCGGCCCGCATCGGCGCCGTGATGATTCAAAAACTGCTCGCCCTGCAGGAAAAATATCCCCAGATCGGCGACGTGCGCGGCCTGGGGGCAATGGTGGCCGTGGAACTGGTGAAAGACCGGAAAACGAAAGAACCGGCTAAAGAAATCACCAGTCAACTGGTTAAAGAGTGCTACCGGCGCGGGCTCCTGGTGATCAGCGCCGGGATTTACAGCAATGTGCTCAGATTCTTAACCCCGCTGGTGATTAGCGACGAGGAGCTGAACCAGGCGCTGGCCGTTTTGGAAGAAGCATTTCAGGCCGTTTGCGCGGGCGTTTAAGCCCATTTTCCATCCTTCCCCCGCACCCTCCCAAACGGGTGCGGGGTTTTTGTTTTTTTGAAAACATCTGCAAAAAATAGTCCTGGATCGGTTGCTCCAGCCTATAGGGGGTTTTGCGCGGTATTTGCAAAAGGTGTGTTTATAAAAACGTCAGTTTGGTGAGAATAAATAAAAAAGAACTGATGCAGGTGATTTCATGACAGGTTCTTTACTGACCGGCAAAAAACGTTTTCTGATTGTGTTTGCCGTGCTCCTTGGCGCGGCCCTGGTGCTGGCCTGGCGGCTTTCCTGCCCGCTGGCCGTGCCGGCGTACAACAACCACAACCTGATTCGTCTGCACGTCATCGCCAACAGCGACAGCCCCGTCGATCAGGCGCTCAAATATCAGGTGCGGGACGCCATTGTGGGCGCCATGGCGGAAAAATTCGGCGGGGTAGAAAATGCGGAGCAGGCGAGAAGGATTGTGCTGGAAAACCTGGATTACATTCAACAACTGGCGGCTGAAAGAATTCGCGCGGCCGGGAAAAACTACCCTGTAACGGTGGAAATGGGCGACTTTCCCTTTCCGGCCAAAACGTACCATAGTAATTTGTATGATTTTACCCTTCCCGCCGGTAATTATGAGGCGGTGCGGGTAGTTCTGGGGCGGGGAGGCGGCGCGAACTGGTGGTGCGTGTTATTCCCGCCTTTATGTTTCGTCGACCCCGGCAGCGTTGTGCCGGCGGAAAAGGCAGCAGGGGCGTGCGCGGGAGAGGCCGCCTGTGTGGCCGGCTTTGAGAAAGGAACCGGCGAAAAAGGCGAGGGCGAGCGGGAAAGGCAGAACGAGCGCGAAAAGCAGGAGCAAATTCAGCTGGCCCGTCCGCTCCGGGAAAGCGGGGCAGCGTTGAACGGGATAAAGGGCAACCAACGGGACGGGGAGGTTTCTGGCTCCGGGGGCGCCTCTTCGGCCGCCGTTCCCGCCTTTAAACTGGCGGCGCCGGAAGCGCTGTTAGCCCTGGGCTCCCTCCAGAAGGGCGAAAATGCCTGGACGCTGACGGCCGGCGGCGAACGGGTGGAGTTCCGCTTCAAGCTCTTGGATTTCATTCATCAGTCAGGGAGCTGGTTTAAGCATATACTGGGCGAGGAAGAAAAAGGGCGCAGCCGGACGTCATAACGGGGGACGAAGGCACAAAGGGACAAAGGAATAAGGCACGAAGGCACGAAGGGACTAAGGCAAAGAAATAGGTACACGAAGGGACTAAGGCAAAAGGGGGCTTTGGGAGAAAAGTACGAAGCGATAAAGAGCGAAAAGATGCAAAAAGGCATGGGATATATAAAATAAAAAATGTACGGGAGCAGGTAAAAGCCCGTACATTTTTTATTTTTATCCGGAAAGGAAAGCGAATTTGGATAAAGAATACTATAGATAATCTGCGACAACAGAATTTCGGGATGAAATTTCCAGGAAGAGGTAAGGAGGTTTTCTGATGCGTCAAATCCCCCGGGAGGAACTGACTCAACGGACCCTTCGGCTGCAAAATTTATTGCGGGAGAAAGGCATCGACGGCGCCCTGATCGTGCAGAACGCCGACCTTTTTTATTTTGCCGGCGTGGTCCAGCGGGCGCATCTGTTCATTCCCTCCGCCGGGAAACCCCTGCTCCTGGTCAGAAAAAGCTACGCGCGGGCCAGGGCGGAGTCGGCTCTGGAAAACGTCGTTCCCCTGGAAAATCCCCGGGAACTGCCGGCCACCCTGGCCGCCTACGGCTTCGGCCCGCCCGCGTGCCTGGGCCTGGAACTGGACGTGCTCCCGGTCAATGAATACTTCCGGTATCAAAAAATGTTTCCGGCGGCCAAAATAGTGGATGTAAGCCCGCTAATCCGGCAAGTGCGGATGGTGAAGTCGGCCTACGAGCTGGAGTTGCTGAAAAACGCCGCCGCCCTGGGCCGGGAGATGTTTTCCCGGGTGCGGGAGGTGCTCCGGGAGGGGATGACCGAGGTGGAACTGGCCGGGGAACTGGAAGCCTTTTACCGGCGCCGCGGCCACCAGGGGTACGTCCGGGCGCGGGGTTTCAATATGGAGATGGTTTACGGGCACCTGCTCTCCGGGGATTCTTGCGCCGTCCCCAGTTTCCTGGACAGCCCCACCGGCGGGAGCGGGCTCAACCCCTCCTTTCCCCAGAGCGCGGGCTTTAGGGTAATCAGGCGGGACGAACCGGTATTGATTGATTACGTAGCGGTGCTGGACGGGTACATGGTGGACAAGGCCAGGATCTTTTGCCTGGGCCGCCTGCCGGATAAACTCGTCAGCGCCCACCGGGTCGCCCTGGAAATCCAGGAGCTGCTCAAAGAAAAGGGCCGCCCGGGGGCAATCTGCGGCGAATTATACGATCTGGCCGTTGGCGTGGCCGAAAAATACGGCCTGGCCGAACATTTCATGGGCTATCCCGAGCCGGTTTCCTTCGTTGGTCACGGCCTGGGGATCGAGCTCGACGAACTGCCGGTGATTGCCCGCGGATTTCAGGCGCCCCTTGAAGAAGGCATGGTCCTGGCCCTGGAGCCGAAGTTCGTTTTCCCGGAAGGGGGCGTGGGCCTCGAAAATACCTTTGTGGTTACCTCGCGGGGGCTGGAGACACTGACGGTTTTTGAAGAAGGAATCA
>JBFMEJ010000102.1:0-6042 GCA_040753275.1 Bacillota bacterium | reverse complement strand
GGGGAAAACCCTTCTTTCTTCGGAAGAAATCCTTACCGGGGTAGTTTTTCCCGCCCTCCCGCCAGAAGCCGGGAGCAGTTTTGTGAAGCTGGGCCGGCGGAACAGCCTGGCCATCAGCCGCATCAGCATGGCGGTAATCGTCACCCTTGCTCCGGATGAATCAATCGCCGACGCCCGCCTGGTGCTGGGGGCGGTGGCGCCGCGGCCCGTCCGCGCTTTTGACGCGGAGGCCCTTCTCCGGGGAAAGCGTCCAGGCCCCGCCCTGCTGGAAGAAGCCGTTGCCAGCATCGTCGAAACGGTCAAAACCGTCCTGGGCAGCCGGGCCTCGGCCCCCTATAAACGGATCGCCGTCCGGGGCGTGGCGCAGGAAGCGCTGAAAAAGGCTGTGCCCGCCTTCGCCCGGGAGGAATCACAATAGAGAAATGCGGTAGAGAAACTGCGGCTATACTGAAGCAGGACGACGCTGAATTAAACAACCCGCCGGGAAAAAGTTAATAAGTTAAGTGCCTGGCACCAAGGAGCGTTAACGATGAAGCTCTTCCGCTTTACAGCAACCGTTAACAACCGGCCCATAGAACTGTTGGTGGCGCCGAACCGGCGCCTGCTGGACATCTTGCGGGAAGACCTGGGCCTGACGGGGACAAAGGAAGGGTGCGGCGAAGGGGAGTGCGGCGCCTGCACCGTACTGCTCAACGGACGCCCGGTAAATTCCTGCCTGGTGCTGGCCCCGGAGGCCGCCGGCCAGCAGATTACCACTATTGAAGGCCTGGCGGCAGACGGGCGTCTGCACCCCATCCAAGAAGCGTTTCTGGAAGCCGGGGCGGTACAGTGCGGTTTTTGCACCCCGGGAATGATCCTGGCCGCCAAGGCCTTGCTGGACGAAAATCCCCGTCCCGACGGGCAGGCGATCAAGACGGCCATTTCCGGCAACCTCTGCCGCTGCACCGGCTACGTGAAAATTATGGAGGCGATCCGCCTGGCGGCAGCCAAAATGGCCCGGGTGGGGGAAGTGAAATGACCGTTAAAATTCGCGAAAAAGAGTTCCCTAACGTGAATTTCCCCGGAGAAGAGAGCCCGGAAAAAGAGAGCCCGGAAAGCGGGACCTTTAAACGTGACGGCTTTCAGGCGATCGGGAAAAGCTTTCCCCGGGTGGACGGCGCAGCCAAGGTGACGGGCCGGGCGCAATTTGCTGCCGATTTGCACCTCCCCGGGATGCTTTTCGCTCGTGTCTTACGCAGCCGGGTGCCCCACGCCGTTTTGCGCTCCGTTGAAACGGCGGAAGCTCTGGCGGTGCCGGGGGTGGTGGCCGTTTACACGGCGGCGGACATCCCCGGCCAGAATTCCATCGGGATCATCGTCAAAGACGAACCGGTGCTGGTGGGCAGAGGGGAACGCATCCGGCGCGTGGGCGATCCCCTGGCGCTGGTGGTGGGCGAGTCGGAAGAAGCGCTGGAGACCGCCCTGCCGAAAATTAAGGTGGATTACGAACCACTGCCGGCCGTTTTTTCCGCCCTGGAAGCGATGGCTGACTACGCGCCGAAGGTTCACGGTAACAGCAACATTCAGTCGGTAACCAGGATTATCAGGGGAGACGTGGATTCCGCTCTGGCCGCCGCCAGGGTGGTGATCAGCCGCCGCTACACGACGCAAATGGTGGAGCACGCCTACCTGGAGACAGAAGCCGGGGTGGCGGCCATCGATAACGGTTTGCTGACGATCCGGGTTTCCACCCAAAATCCCCACTACGACCGGCGTGAAGTTGCCCGGGTCCTGGGGACCGGCCAGCACCGGGTGAGGATCGTCCAGGCAGTTACGGGAGGGGGCTTTGGGGGTAAGCTGGACGTTTCCGTCCAGTGCCTTTTGGGGCTGGCCGCCTGGAAAACCGGCCGGCCGGTCAAAATGGTCTACCCGCGGGAAGAATCGGTGATTGCTTCCCCGAAACGCCATCCTTTTATCATCGATTACACCAGCGCCGCCGATGGCGAGGGGCGGCTGCTGGCCGTCAAAGTCAGGATCGTCGGCGATACGGGCGCCTACGCTTCCTACGGGCCCGCCACGCTGAAGCGGGCGGCGGTGCACGCCGCCGGGCCCTACGAGGTTCCCAACGTTTTCATCGAGGCCTTTTGCGTTTATACCAACAACCCGACGGCCGGGGCGATGCGCGGCTTCGGCGTCCCGCAGGTCGCCTTTGCCCACGAATCCCAAATGGATCTGCTGGCGCAGACCCTCGGGCTGGATCCCTTCGACATCAGACTGCGCAACTGTTTGAAGGCAGGGAGCGTCACCGCCACCGGGCAGCGCTTGCAGGACGGCGTGGGGATTGCCGAGACCATCCGGCGGGCGCGGGAAAAGGCGCGGGAATTGGGGATGCTGAAAAGATAAGGAAATTACCCGGCGAACTGGACCACGCGTTAAAGTTAAACACTATCAAAACGGAGGTCCGGCGATGAAAAAACGCGGTGTAGGCGTTGGCTGCATGTGGTACGGGATCGGCAACACGGGCGCGCCGAATCCGGCAGGAGCCTTTCTGGATTTTTTGGAAGACGGAACTGTGCTGGTGCTGACCGGCTGCGCCGACATCGGGCAGGGGTCGAGCACGGTGCTGGCCCAGATCGCTGCGGAGGAACTGGGCGTACCGGTGGAGGACGTGCTGGTAGCAGCCGGCGACACCGGCGTGAGCCCCGATGCGGGCGCCACTTCGGCCAGCCGGCAGACCTACATTTCGGGCAACGCCGTCCGCCTGGCCGCCCGGCAGGCCAAACAGGTTTTGCTGGCTGAGGCGGCCCAAATGCTGGGCGTGCCGGCCGAAGATTTGAAAACCGGCGAAGGCCGCATCCAGCAAAAAAGCGCCCGGAAGTCCGTTTCCATCAAGGAAGTTTTGGCCAGTTGCCGCGCCCGGGGGAAGCTTACCCTGGGGAGCGGCTGGTTCAACCCGCCGACCACCGTCCTGGACGGAGCCGGTCAGGGAGTGCCTTACGCTACTTACAGTTTTGCTACTCAGGTCGCCGAGGTGGAGGTCGACACGGAGACGGGAAAGGTACGTGTGCTGCGCATCGTTGCCGCTCACGACGTGGGCCGGGCGGTCAACCCGCAGGCGGTGGAAGGGCAAATTGAAGGGGGGTGTGCAATGGGCCTGGGCTATGCGTTGACCGAAGAGGTGCAGGTGGCCTCCGGGGAAATCAAAAATACCAACTTTTCCGCCTACATTTTACCCATGAGCCTGGACATGCCGGATATTTACCCAATTATTGTGGAAGAGTCCGAGCCTACCGGCCCCTTCGGGGCGAAAGGCGTCGGGGAACCGGCGTTGATTCCCACGGCGGCGGCCATCGCCAACGCGGTAGCGGACGCCCTCGGCGTACGGTTTTACGAACTGCCCATTACGCTGGAAAAAGTAGTCCAGGCCGTCAGCGGCCTGGAAAAATAACGGTTTAAAATTGTTTACTCCGTACAGGTGAAAAATTTTCGGAGGTGAGCTTAATGCCTGAAAATAACGAACGTTTGCCTTTTTTGCGCTTGGGCTGGGCAATCTGGTTTCTTATCCTGGTTTTGTCGGCCTTTATCGTGCCTTACGCATTTTTATCCGGGGTGCCGAAAATCACCGGCGCGTTCCTTTACTGGACTTTATTTGCCCTGGTTGCAATTGTTTCCATTTTTTGTGTAACCAGTTACTGGAGGGATTAAGATGCCGGCTTCGTGGGTTTATGCAGCCTTCGTCGTTTATATCATCATGGGGTTTGCGGTTGCCTACACTTCCCGGGGGACAATGACAAAAAGCGTTACCGACTTCTTTTTAGCCAACCGGACCATCGGCAGCTTTGTCGGGGCGCTTACTTACAGCGCCACCACCTACAGCGCCTTCATGATGGTCGGCCTGGCCGGGCTGGTGTACAAAGGCGGGGTAGGCGCCCTGGGCTTTGAGCTGATTTATTTATCCGGACTGGTCCTGGCGGCCTTTTTCGGCCCGCGCTTCTGGCTGGTGGGGAAGAAGTTCAATTACGTTTCCCCCAATGAAATGCTGGCCGACCGTTACGACAATAAGTGGATTGCGATTTTGTTCACCATTGCCAGCGTCATTTTCCTGATTCCTTATTCGGCGGTGCAGTTGATGGGCATCGGCTACCTGATGGAAGGGCTTTCCAAGGGGGCGATTCCCTTTGTGGTCGGCGTGGGGATTGCCACCATCTTGGCCGTGGCCTGGGCGTGGATTGCCGGCATGCGTTCGGTGGCCTGGACCGACTCTTTGCAGGCTCTGATTATGATTGTCGCGGCCACCATGATTTTGCTGTTTGTCGTCTACGGCGCCATGGGCGGGTTCGGCGGCTTTTTCGGCACCCTGGAGGCAAAATACGCGAAAGACCTTACCGTTCCGGGTCCGGGATTCTTTAGTTGGGGCACCTTCCTGGGATTAACCATCCCCTGGTTCTTCTTCTGTATTTCTAACCCCCAGGTCAGCCAGCGCCTGTTTATTTCCAAATCCATGAGCAGCCTGCGGGGGATGGTGCGCGGGTTTTTGGTCTTTGGTTTTATTTACACGCTGGTTTCCGTGCTGTGGGGCTTTGCCGCGAAGGTAATCGAGCCGGGCTTGAAAAACGCGGACCTGGCCACCCCGACGCTGCTGGCTTCGCAGTACGTTCCGCCGGTGCTTGCCCTGATCGCGATGATCGGGATTACGGCGGCGGCCATTTCCACCCTGGACTCGATCATGCTCACCCTTTCTTCCATGGTGGCGCGCGATCTATACCGGAACATTAACCCGCAGGCCTCCGAGGAAAGCGAATTGCTTTTCGGCAAGTTCGTTATCCCGGTTATTGCCGTCCTGGCCTTTTTCTTTGCCCTGCAAAAGCTCGGCCTGATTGCCGTCCTCTCCGTGGCATCTTCCCTGGGGTTGATGGTGATTGTGCCGACTATTTTCGGGGCCTTTTTCTGGCGCCGGGCGACGGCGGCCGGTTCCATCGCCAGCATCCTGGCCGGCTCTTTTGTGGCGCTGTACATGCAGTTTGCCAAGGTTGCCGTTTGTGGCCACGGCCCGGCCATCTGGACCCTGCTGGTGACGGTGGTTGTCTTTGTGGTGGTCAGCCTGGTCACCAAACCGCCGGTGGAGAAGGCCGAGGCCTTCCTGGGGTACCTGGAAAAAGAGCTGCGCGCCAAAACCGCGCTTTAAACCAGGGATTTTTCTGGTGGGGCGGGCATCAAACCCGCCCCACCGGGTCTTTACGGGAGTAAAGGGCAGCATCCTGGGCCGGGAAGGGCCGAAATACGCCATTCAAGAGATGACCGAAACCCGGCTGGTGGTAGTTGCTGTGCAGCCTGCTCTGCTTGACCGGCGGGCAGGCACGGAAAAATTTTTTAAAGAGAAAAGGAGGATTTTCCTCTCTGAAGGCAGAATTAATAACCGGGCCAAAAGGCTAATTTTTTTGAAGGCGTTATACTAAGATAAGTATAATGAGGTGGTTCGGGATGTCTTGAAAAAGGGCAGACCTGAGTTTTTCTTTGCGAAGGAGATGCAGGCTGTCGTGCCCTGGTGGTTGGAACCGGCCCGGGGCTCTTCAGCGGCGCAAAACGAGCGAAGAGTAAAGAGTTATTTTTTTATGGTAAAAGGGGAGGGAATGTTAATGAAAAAGCTTATGGCATTGTTATTTTTTGTGGCGGCTGTACTGGCGGGCGGCTGCGGGCAGGGAGACGGCAAGTCCGGGCAGAACGTTGCCGCACCGCCGAAGGAAATTACTGTTTCGGCGGCCCTCAGCCTGAAAGACGCCCTGGAAAAGATCAAGGAGGAGTACGCCAAAGTGCACCCGGAGGTAAAGATTATCTACAACCTGGGTTCCTCGGGTGCACTGCAAAAACAGATCGAACAGGGCGCGCCGGTGGACCTGTTCATCTCCGCTGGAGTCAGCCAGATGGATCAGCTGGGCGAAAAAGGTTTGCTCGAGCCGGACAGCCGGATCAACCTCTTGAGCAACGAACTGGTTGTGGTGGTGCCCAAAGACAGCCGGAAGGTCAAGGAGTTTGCCGACCTGGTCAGCCCGGCGGTGAAGAAGG
>JBFMEJ010000101.1:0-6070 GCA_040753275.1 Bacillota bacterium | reverse complement strand
CGCCGGCAAAACCGGGTCCGCCCAGGCGGGGAACGGTTCCGTGAACGCCTGGTTTTGCGGCTACGCCCCCCTGGACAACCCCCGGTACGTGGCGGCAATTTTAGTCAAGAACGGCGCCGGAGGCAGCCAGACAGCCGCCCCGCTTTTTAAATTGATTATGGAACAAATGCTCCAGAATGAGTTTGCTCTGGAGGCTGCGGGAAAGATGGAAAAAAAGATGGAAAAATAAGTTGCCCGGAAAAAATTTTAGATCAGGGGGCCGGTAAAATTTTCGCTGAAGGATATTTACAGCGATAAGGAAGTATAGTATAATAGAATAAAAATGGCTGGCAGGAAGATCAGCCTGTTCAGAAACTGAAGGAGTGAGAAGATGACGAAGGTCCAGGTCAGCGACGAAGCCCGTGACTATATCCTGAAGCAAACGGATACCATCACGGTGCGGATGGAGGCCTGCGGCGGCTGAGGGGGCGTTTCTTATGAGCCTGCCGTGTATGCAGGCCGGCCGTCCGAACAAGAATATTACGAAGAAGTCGAAGCCAACGGGTTGAAAGTTTACCTTCCGAAAAGCGCCGTGATTTCTCCGGACGGGGTGGCTATTTCCATGGGCGGTCTGGGCCCGTGGCGGCACTTGCGGATCCAGGGAATTTATGCTTAAAACGGCCAGGGTGGGAAGAATGAACGTCCAGGGAGGAAAGATTCGCGCCTTCCGGGAACAGCGCGGCTATACTCTGCAGGAGCTGTCCCGGCGCGCTAATCTTTCCCTTTCCTACTTAAGCGAAATCGAACGCGGCGCCAAAAAACCGTCGCTGAAAACCCTGGAAAAAATCGCCAGGGTTTACAATGTGGACAAGGCGCAGCTCGTGGAGGAAACTCCGGCCGGAACAGGTCTTTTGCCAGGGGAAAAGATCCGCCTGCTCCGCACCGAGAAAAAAATGTCCCTGCAGGAACTGGCGCAAAAAGCGAAACTGTCTGTTTCCTACTTAAGCGAAATCGAACGCGGCACCGTTTATCCTTCCCTGGCCACCCTCCAGCGGGTGGCCGGCGGTTTGGGCGTGCCCGCCAGTTCTTTGCTCGGCCGGGAGGCCCGCGTTGGTGAGCGCCTCAAAAAACTGCGGGAGGAGCGCGGCTTAACCCAGAGCCAGCTGGCCCGGCAGGCGGGTGTAACCCCCGGTCTAATCGGGCAGATCGAGCAGGGGAAGGTGCAGCCCTCCTTGAAAACCCTGGAGAAAGTTGCCGGGGCGATGGGTGTGTCGCCGTGCTGCTTTCTGCTGGAATCCGGTTCTGCCGAACAGATTTTAAGCATGGCCGGCCCCGGGTTGCGCGAGTTGCTTTTGCACCCGAACGTGCAGGCCGTTTTAAGTTTGATCTGCGACCTGCAGGAAAAAGAGCTGCAGTTTATCTTGAATTTTATTCAGCTGTACAAACGTTCCGGCGTAAGCTGAAAATATTGCCGGCGTAATTTTCATTAAGAATAAAGGTGATCGTTTTGGCCGCCTTTGTCGTCAAGGACCTCTGCCAGGGGTGCGGCGTCTGCGCGCAGGCGTGCGCTTACCGGGCCATTACCCTGCAGGCGCACCTGGCCACGGTGGACCCGGACAAATGCCGGGATTGCGAAGAATGTATCTTTACCTGCCCGAACGGGGCAATTACGCTGGAGACGCCAGCTAAAAGGGGGTAGCTCAGGTTGCCGATTTATGATTTTAAATGCGAAAAGTGCGGACATACCTTCAGTGTGCTGACTTCATTTCAGGAGCGGGATCAGGTAGTCTGTCCGCAGTGCCGCAGCAAGGACGTCCGCCAGCTGATCAGCGCTTGTGCGGTGCGCACCAAAGGCGGCTGCTCCACCGGCAGTGCCGGTGCCGGTTCCGGGTCCGGCGCCTGGCGCGGCGGCTGAGGCATTTAAATTCCGGGGGTCGGGAACCCTCGCCATTTGCCGGGAAAGGAAAGGAGTTTTTAAAGGATGGCCCTGGAGCTGAACGAAAGCAATTTTGACGTCGAGGTCTTACAGTCGGCGCAACCGGTGCTGGTGGACTTCTGGGCGCCGTGGTGCGGTCCCTGCCGGAGTATGGCGCCCATTATTGAGGAAGTGGCCCGGGATTTTGCCGGCAAAGTGAAAGTGGCCAAGGTAAACGTCGACGAAAACCAGGCGCTGGCCGGCCGCTACCGGATCATGAGCATCCCCACCATGTTGATGTTTAAAAACGGCGAAGTGGTGGGGCAAATAGTCGGCTACACGGCCAAGGGAGTGCTGGCCAAAAGACTGGAGCAGCTGGTGGTGCCAGGCACTTAACTTATTAACTTAGCGAGCGCTCCTCCGGCCCCAGCGCCGGCGGCCGGAAGGTAAGTTTATTGCTGAAAAGGCGGGCTCAAACCCGCCTTTCCCCTTCCCTTTCCTTAACTTTCCTTCCCTTTTTATTTTTCCATTTGTCGCTCCGGCAGGAATTCGCTGTTTTTTTCGCGAATTTTAGGAAAATAAGGATGGGCCGGTGGGGGTGACCAGCTTGTTTGACATTTCCGTTCTGGACAGAGTGATCAAAGAAACTCTTGCCGCCATGGAAAACGGGAAAAGCCAGATTTTTGAAATCGCGGAGACCACCCAAAACGAGTGCATCCGCCTTCAGCAGGAACTGGGCGAGGTGCATGAGGAACTCCGCAGCAAGATCGACCAGGTTGACGATCTGGAAGTCAAGGTCAAAGAAGCCCGCCTGCACCTGATGGAGGTAAGCAGGGATTTTGCGCGCTACCGGGAGGAGGACATTAAAAACGCCTACGAAACGGCCCAGAAATTACAGCTCCGGTTGCGCGACCTGCGCAACCAGGAAAAAATGCTGCGCTTCCGCCGGGATCAGCTGGAAATTAATTTAAGACATATGAAAAACAGTTTGGCCAAAATAGAGAATACGCTGGCCCACTTGAGTACGGCGATTAATTATCTGAGCGGAAATTTGCAGGCGGTATCGCTGAAAATAGGAGAACTGCAGCAGCTGCACGAATTGGGCATCAGCATCATCCGGGCCCAGGAGGAGGAGCGCAAGCGCGTGGCCCGGGAGATTCACGACGGACCGGCGCAGATGATGGCCAACATTGTCATGCGGGCGGAGTTTTGCCTGAAGCTTTTGGAGGTAGATCCCGTCCGCTTGAAAGAAGAGCTGAACGCCTTAAGGGAGCTTGTCCGGCAGAGCCTGCAGGACGTCCGCAAGATCATCTTTGATTTGCGGCCGATGGTGCTGGACGACCTGGGCCTGGTGGCGGCCCTGAAGCGTTACGTGGCGGATTTTAAAGATCAGTACGGGATCTTCGCCGAATTTGCCTTTTTCGGCCAGGACCGGCGGCTGCCCGTATCCACCGAAGTAACGCTTTTCCGGATTGTTCAGGAATGTCTGCACAACGTCCGCAAGCACGCGGCCGCCCGCAGCGTCCTGGTCAAGCTGGAGATCATGCCGGAAAAGGTCAATCTTTTGGTCAGGGACGACGGCAAAGGCTTCTCCTGGGAAGAGGTGAAAAACGGCGGCCGCCGGGAAGGTTACGGGCTGATCAACATCCGCGAAAGAACGCAGCTGTTGAACGGTTTTCTGCACGTTAATTCCGCCCCGGGAAAAGGGACGGCGGTATATATTTCCGTTCCGTTGAACGAATAGTTTTATAGATACATTTTTCACGAAAAGGAGGCTGGGCCGGCATGCCGAACGTGAAGGTCGTCATTGCCGATGATCATCCGCTGGTCAGGGAAGGCTTGCGCAGGATTCTTTCGCTTTCGCCCGAGATCACCGTTGCCGGCGAGGCCGAAAACGGGGAGCAGGCCGTGGAACTGGTGCGGAAAACCGGGGCGGACGTGGTGCTGATGGATGTGAATATGCCCGGCATGAACGGCATTACCGCCTGCAAGTTGATTAAGGAAAAAATGCCCGGCACCAAAATTATCGCCCTGACCATCCACGATCAGGAAGAATATTTATTTGAGCTGATCCGGGCGGGCGTATCGGCGTACCTCTTAAAGGACGTCAGCCCGGACCGGCTGCTGGAAACCATTTTGGGGGTAACCCGGGGGGAGTCTTATCTTTCCCCTCGCCTGGCGGCCAAGGTGTTCCGGGAGTTCAACCGGCTGGCGGGCCCCCCGGAGGCCCAGCTGACCGGCCGGGAGCGGGAAATTCTTCAGCTGCTCGCCCGGGGGGAAAGCAATAAAAGCATTGCCCAAAAACTTTTCATCAGCGAAAAAACAGTGAAAAACCACCTGAGCAACATTTTTCAAAAAATCGGCGTGAGCGACCGGACGCAGGCGGTGCTCTACGCCATTAAAAATAAACTGGTGCAGGTCTAAAGGTTTTCTTTTTTGCGCGCGGGCGCTAGACGGGCCCGCGTTTTTTTATTTCTTTTTGTTTTCGGTTGGGACGATCGTCCTATGGCAGCCTGGGCGAAAAAGACTATGGCAAAATAAGCCCGCGGTCCGATGCGAAAAAAGTCTGCCGGTGGTAAGATGGCAAAAAAAGAAAGGAAGGTGTTGGTTTGTGAAGGATTTGGTGGTTCGTCTGTTCAAAGAGGAAGGTGGTCAGGGCATGGCCGAGTACGGGTTGATTATTGCGCTGGTGGCAATTGCGGCCATAGCGGGGTTGACCGCTTTGTCGGGAGGTTTGAGTAAAATTTTCGGTAATGTCGGTGATAGACTCAATACAGAAGCAGCAAAGGCCACCCAGTAGCCGTTGGGTATCTTCAAGCCAAATATGCTTCAAAACCCTCAGATTCCTTTTGACGTGCTGGTAATTGCCCTGACGGGAATCTGCCTCTACACGGATCTGCGCTGCCAGAAAATTTACAACAAAGTATTATTCCCCTTTGCCCTGGCCGGGATCGCTTTGCAGCTGTATTTTCACGGCCCAAAAGGTCTTCTGGAGGGTGCAGCCGGTTTTTTAACCGGCCTGCTTCTCCTTTTGATTCCCTTCGCCCGGCACCAGATGGGGGCAGGGGACGTAAAGCTGCTGGCCGTCATCGGAATCTACAAAGGGCCGCAGTTCACTCTGCTGGTTTTTTTGGGTGCGGCGCTGGCCGGCGGCGCGGCGGCCGCCGTTTTGCTGGGCCGGCGGGGCCGGTTGCTGTCCGCCATGCGGGCCATCGGGTATAACTTCCTCTTCCGCCTCTTCCGCCTGCCCATTCCGTACACCTTCACCCCGCTGGAGGAGGCCGCACCGGGCGACTATTTGCCGTTCGGCGCCGCCCTGGCGGCGGGCGTTCTGGCGGCCTACCTGTTTGCGGATGTGCTGGGGTGAGGAAAAGATGGGCTGGAAAATTATCCGCCAGGAAAAAGGCCAGGCTTTACTGGAGCTGGCCTTAATTCTCCCCGTGCTGTTGTTGATTTTGGGAGGGATTATAGAGTTTGGGCGCATTTTTCACGCCGATCTGGTGATCACGGGCGCCAGCCGGGAAGGGGCCCGGGCCGCCGTGGTGGGGGAGCCGTACGAAACGGTGCGCGACAAAGTGCTCGCCGCCGCCCCTTCACTGGACGAGGGGCAGCTGAACGTTTCGCTCTCGCCGGAGAATTACAGCCGGGGGGATATGTTGACGGTGACGGTATCCTATCACGTTGAGCTGGTGGTTCCGTTCATCAGCGCCCTGCTCCCCGATCCCTTCCCTGTTCAAGCCGCTACCACCATGCGGGTGGAGTAAGGAGGATAAAAGGAGGCGGGCCGGGATGAAAAAATTCTGGCGAAGGCTGTTTTCCGATCAGCGGGGCAACGTGGCGGTGCTGGCCGCCTTCCTGATGGTGGGCCTTTTGGGGTGCGCCGCCCTGGTCACCGACTTCGGGATGTTTATCCTGGCCAGGCAAAGGCTGATCAACACCGTGGACGCGGCGGCGCTGGCCGGCGCCGCGCGGCTGGCCCCCGGGGAAGGCGGGAGCGCGGCCGCCGCGGCGGGTTTTGCTTCCCCCGGCCCGGTTTATCTGGCCGCCGCCGTGCCCGGCTTTTCGCTCCGCCCCCGGGTGCAGCTGGCCGCGGCCGCCGCCGTGTCCGGCGGCGGGGAGGAGGAGGCCGCGATTAGTACGGCGGAGGAATATGCTTTGAAAAACGGGGCCGACCCC
>JBFMEJ010000100.1:0-6076 GCA_040753275.1 Bacillota bacterium | reverse complement strand
ACCTGTATAAATACTTACCGCCCAAGTGCGATCCATTGTCCCCGGACAACGTTCTGATCATCGGCAACGGGCTTTTAACCGGCCTGCTGGTACCCAACAGCGGCCGGCACAGCGTCACCTGCAAGTCTCCCGAGAGCGGCATCATCGGCGATGCCAACATCGGCGGCTTCTTCGGTCCGGAACTGCGCTTTGCCGGGTTTGAACGGCTGATCATCACCGGGCGCGCGAAATCTCCGGTATACCTGCACATTGAAGACGGGCGGATCGAAATTCGCGACGCCGCTCCCTACTGGGGCCTGACCTGCACCCAGACGGAGAAAAGGCTGAAGTACGATTTGGGCTCCGACGTGGAAATTGAGTGCATCGGGCCCGCCGGGGAAAACCAGGTGCGCTTTGCCGCTACCCGCTCCGGCCTCAAGAACGCCGCCGGACGCTGCGGCACGGGCGCCGTCTGGGGTTCCAAAAACTTAAAGGCCATCGTCGCCCGGGGGCACCTGGGACTTCCCGTCGCCGATCCGGAAGGGATGCTGGCCAGGTACCTGGAATTAAGGGATTACCTGCATAAGTCCAAGGTGATCAGCGTTTTGGGCCGGGTGGGCACGCCGCTGCTCTACGACGTCAGCAACTACCTGGGCGCCATCCGCACCCACAACAGCCAGCAGACCGTCTTCTTCGACACCTTAAACGCGGAGGAAGTGCACAAATACGTGGAGAAGATGCTCTCCTGCTACGGCTGCGTGGTGCACTGCCGCCACCGCAACACCCTGGGGGGCGAAGGACCCGAATACACCACGGAAGGGCTGTTGGGCGCCAACATCGGCGTGGCCGACACCTACCAGATGATCGAATTAAACAACCTGGCCAACGACCTGGGCTTAGACGTCTCCTCCACCGGGACCTACCTGGCCTGGGCCGTCGAACTCTTCGAGCGGGGGTACCTTACCGAAGATAAAGTGGGCTGCGCTCTGCGCTTCGGCGATTACCCGGTCTTGCGCCGGCTGATCGAGGACATCGCCTATCGGCGGGGCTTCGGCGACGTGCTGGCCGAAGGGAGCCGCCTGGTGGAAGAGTTCGGTCCGGAAACGGCCGACTTTCTCATCGCCGTCAAGGGCCTGCCCCAGTCCGACCCCCACGACGTGCGCTACCTGAAAGGTTTTGCCCTGGGGATCGCCACCTCCTCCCGGGGGGCCGACCACCTGCGCAGCCGGCCCACGCTGGAGATCTTAGACCTCCCTTCGGAAGTCAGGCGGCAGATCTACGGCGAGCCCATCGATCCCAACCCTACTTCGTATAAAACGAAGGGGCGCGTGGTTTACTTCAGCGAAAACATCTTTGCCGTCGTCGATTGCCTGGGGATCTGCAAATTCATCTGCCAGGGTTTCAACAGCCCGCGGAACTTAAACTATACCCACTTCAAAGAGCTCATCAAATTAGCCTATGGCTTAGAATTCAGCGAGCAGGAATTAGAAGAAATAGGCAAGCGGGTGATTGACCTGGAAAGGCTGCTCAACTATCAGATGAAAGGAATCACTCGCCAAGACGACACGCTTCCGGCCCGTTACTTCGACGAGCCCATGCCCAGTGCCCGGGCCAGGGGAAGCAAGATCGACCGGGAAGGCTTCAACCAGATGCTAGACGAATATTACGCCTTAAGGGGATGGAGCAAGGACGGCCTGCTTCCTCAGGAGAGAGTAGCGGAGTTGAGCTCTTTACGGGACGCTCCGGTTTAAACCAAATCAAACAATACCGCCTGGTTCTTGTTCCCCCGCTAAAACTCCGGCTACAGATTTAACCAACTTTTCGTTTTTTAATGTTATTTTTTTAAAAGAGGAGGTTTCGCCGTGGCCCGCCAAAAACAAATTTACGCCCGTCCCGCGCTCTGCGCCGGCTGCCGGGTCTGCGCCAACGCCTGTGCCGTAGCCAACCGGGGGGTCGCCAACCCCCGGTTAGGAGCTATCCGCATCCGGCAAAACCTTTTCGAACGCTATGAATTCCAGGAAATCTGCCGCCATTGCGCAGAGCCGCCTTGCCTGGATGCTTGCATGGTGGGATGCATCAGCAGGGACGCCCTCACCGGACTGGTTGTCCAGGACCAGAGCCGTTGCGTAGGCTGCTGGATGTGTATAATGGTTTGTCCCTACGGAGCTGTAAAACAGGACTTGGTTAACCAGGTGGCCATCAAGTGCAACCGTTGCCCGGAGCGAAAAGTACCTGCCTGCGTAGAAGCCTGCCCCACGGGAGCCCTGGTTTTCGAGGTGCGGGAAGACGCCGAGCAGGAGCCCTTCTTTACCGAGCCGACGGTGGCCAGTTGAACAGGGAGTTAAAAAAGATGAGTATTAAGGTTAACCTGATGTCTTTCCTCAGCGATTATACGGGTGGTAAAAATCAGATCTTTTTAGAGGGTGGATGCCGGACCGTCGGTGAAGTTTTAGCTGCGCTCATCCGCCTCCACCCGGCTTTAAAAGATGAATTGCTTGACGAAGAAGGAAAACTCGATTATTTCTACCAGATTATCCTGAATGGTGACAAGGTTGAGTGGGAACAGATTTCGAGTCAGCCCGTTAAGGACGGGGACGAAATAGTTATTTTTGGAGTGCTGGGCGGCGGATAAAAAGAAATTATGCAAAAAGATTAGTGCGCTGAGGGAACGTTCGTTCCCTTCACAAAGCATGAAAATTTATTTTAGCTGAGAGGTATACAGGCACAGAGGCTTAGAGGCACAAAGGCACAAAGAAAAGATAGAGATGACCGGGAATATTTTACTTTGTGCCTTTGTGCCTGGCATTTTCTGAGGGGTTGCCTATGATGACTTGCGTCCTCTCCATTAAAAGATAAAAATAGTTTTGTACAACAAGAGTATCTATCCCCTAATCCCTATCCCCTAATCCCTATCCCCTATTTTCTGAGGAGGATTATGCTATTTCATATTCCTTCCTGTACACCCGGTAATCCATTTCCGGGAAAATGTTATTTTTCTCCTCCAGCCACTGCAGCCACCCTTCGTCGACGCGGCAGCTTTTTATTTCATCGTAGAGCCGCAAAAAGTTTAGCAAGTGGGTTTTGGTCCGGTTGACCGCGTATTGCACCATGGTCCCCGTGGTCATGATGAACGCCCAGTCACTGCTTTGGGCCAGCATCAGCTCCCGGGCGGCTTGGTTTAAGGCCCGCCGCCTCCATCCGTCCGCTTCCGGGTGGGCCTCTGCCAGCTCAACCATCCGGGTAGCGGCCAGGTGCAGATGGCGGTAAATCCAGTCGTTGGCCCGGCAGAGCCACACTTCGTGGTACCCTTTGTTCCCCCAGCTGGAAGTGCATGGCCGGGCCACCTGGTTGCAGGGGAAGCGCTCGAGGTAATCGCCGGGGGTGATTAATTCGATGGTATTCTGATCGTACCTGATTTTTCTGATCAAATATTCCAGCCACTGCGGGCCTTCGTACCACCAGTGGCCGAAGAGTTCGGCGTCGTAGGGCGCTACGATGACGGGCGGCCGGTCCATCAACGTGTTCAGATATCTGGCCTGCAGTTCCCGGTTAAACATGAAGTTGCCGGCGTGAATGGCCGCTTTTTCCCTCGCCCAGGCAGGGACGTAGGGCTCCTTGTGGTTGGTGTGGCCCGTAACCCGGTAGTATTTAATCCCCGTGTTCACCCTGATTCCGTCCGGGTGAATGTACGGCCGGATGTATTCGTAGTCCAGATCGAAGCCGATGTCCCGGTAGTATTCACGGTAGTCAAAGTCGCCCGGGTATCCTTCCTTTGCGCTCCAAACCTGCTTGGACGATTCTACGTCCCGGCCGAAGGCGGCCACCCCCGAAGGGCAGTAAATGGGTGCGAAAACCCCGTAGCGGGGGCGGTGGGAAGCAAAAAGGACGCCGTGGGTATCCGTAAAGAAATAGCGGATGTTGAATTTTTTCAGGATGTCGTCAATGCCTGGAGCATAGCCGCACTCCGGCAGCCAGATCCCTTTCGGCGCCTGCCCGAAAAACTTTTTATACTGGTTGACGGCCACCGCGATTTGCGCCTGAACCGCTTCCGGCTGGACCATCATCAGCGGGAGGTAGCCGTGGGTGGCCGCGCAGGTGATGATTTCCAGCCGGCCTGCTTCCTGGAATTTTTTAAAAGCATTGACCAGGTTGCCCTGGTATTCTTCCAGATAAGCCCTGCGCGCCTCCCGGAACTGCTCCTGGTAATTTCGCGCCATTTCGTGAAAAGGGGTGTGGTACGTCCGGCCCACTTCCCGGTCGGCCAGTTCGATCAGTTTGTCCAGGTGCCGCAAATAACGATCTTTCAGCAGGGGGTCGACCAGCATGGCCAGGAGAGTAGGAGACAGGGAAGCGGTAAGCCGGAAAGGGATGTTTTCCCTGGTCAGGCGCTCAAATACTTTCAGCAAAGGAAGATAGGTTTCGGTAATCGCCTCGTAAAGCCACCTTTCTTCCAGGAAATGCTCGTGCTCCGGGTGGCGGATATAAGG
Organism: Bacillota bacterium; assembly: GCA_040753275.1. Lineage (GTDB taxonomy): Bacteria > Bacillota > Desulfotomaculia > Desulfotomaculales > Nap2-2B > JAIMBK01. Next base: position 1,610 of record JBFMEJ010000100.1, on the reverse strand, counting down.
AAGGTGAGCATGTAAAACCAGGGCCAGGTAACCTTTGTTTGACATTGGAATTTGGGCTCCTTTCTTTTTTTATTCTTTCTGCCATTGCCCGGGGGACCCGATGCCCAGGGGCAGAGCCCCCGCCCTTTGGGCCATTTCTTCGGCAAACATTGGCGAACCGAGGCCGAACTGATAGCGATAAGAACGGTAGATTCCTTCGATCCACATCCATTCTTCATCCGTACGTTCGGACAGGGAAGCTCTCGGCGTGGTAACGGTGTTGGAACGGAGCAGGGTGACAAACCGGCCGTCGGGAAAGAGCCGTCCCAGGTCCACGTAAAAAGTATGATCCGGTTCGCCTACGTTGATGTGCCAGTTGTCCGCTTCTTCGTTAATTCCGATGTCGATGTAGGAAACAGCCTGTTGCTCTCCGGGGCTTCTTCCCGTGACGTCATATACTCTTAAAACCGGTTGCGAGCCGGCCCAGGCGGCTGGTCCGTGAACGGCGGCAAACTCTTCTTGTTTGGTGGCGGTAATTTCCCAGTAAGCGTATAACCAGTAGGGGTCCCGGACCAGCAGGACCAGTCGGTCGACCCCGTAATAACGCGGTAATTCCGGTTCGGCGGGGGGTGCCGGGGCGAATTCGGGCGGGATCAGTTCGGTGGAATACTCTTCCTTAAATTCCGGAACAGGGGCCGCGCGTTCCGGTGAAACGGGCTTTTTTTCGACCGGGCGCGGTTTTTTGTTGAGCCAGAAAAAAATCAGCGCAGACAATATTAAAGTCCCCAGGACCGACAAGAAAAAAAGCAATGCCATAACCTCCTTTGAACAAAAAAATAATTTTAATATCCTGGTGGTATAATGGAATTATCTTGATTTTTTTTTATTATTGCCATTGCCCGCAGGGTTTATGACCGGAAATAATATTGTCTTCTGGAGGGGTTGGTTTGCCCAGGGAAATCGTGTTAGGCAACGGAAATATTTTGGTTAACATAGATAGATCTTTAAGCATCAGGGATTTCTATTACCCTTACGTCGGGATGGAAAATCACGTCATGGGGCATAAATGCGCCCTCGGGGTCTGGATCGACGGCTGTTTTTGCTGGGTCGACGAAGGCAGCTGGCAGATTACCGCCGGTTACCGCCCGTTCAGCCTGGTGGGCGAGGCAACGGCCAGGCACGGTGAAACGGGTTTGAAGTTGCGCGTTGCTGACGCCGTTCATTACGAAAAAAATATTTACCTGAGAAAAATCTGGATCAAAAACCTTTTTCACTGCCGGCGTGATTTGCGTCTGTTTTTTCATAACGACTTTAGTTTAGGCGGATCGGACGTCGGTGATACGGCCCTTTACGATCCAGGTAATGGCACGCTTTTGCATTATAAACGAAATTATTATTTTTTATTTAACGGGCGCTGGAAACAGCAGGGCTTTTCTCAATTTACCACCGGGATCAAAAGGTTCGGTCACCAGGAGGGGACCTGGCGCGACGCGGAAGACGGCCGGCTGGCCAATCACCCCATCGCCCAGGGCTCCGTGGACAGCACGGCCGGCTTTTGCCTGGAGCTTGCCCCGGACGGCGGCGAAACAGTTTACTACTGGATTATTGCCGGGCGCAGCTTAAAAGAGGTG
>JBFMEJ010000099.1:0-6089 GCA_040753275.1 Bacillota bacterium | reverse complement strand
CTTCAGAACAGATACCGGCACCAGGTGTCCTAAAAAAACATAGGCCGCAAAAAACAAACTTAAATAAAGAAGAGCCGGGGGGGTCCAGCGCCTGGCAAGTTCCAGAACAACCAAAGTGCCTAAAACAGATGCCACTAAATCAGCGGTATTGCCTGCCCCCACCCGCCCCACAATAGCAGTGCTGTTGGCCACAATATAACCAAAGGAAACAATTGACAGAAGCACTACCAGACCGTCAAACACCCTTGCCGGAACCGGAAAACGGTTTGAGCGGGTCGGCCTGTAAAGGATGCCGAGAACAAGCGACAGAAGCAAAGCCAAACCGCGCTGAAAATAAGTTGGCGTAGCAGCCAGCGTGGGCACAACGAGCAGGGAAATGATAAAAATGGTCAGAGATGCGGCGAGTAACCTGGTTAACCAGTGGTCACACATTTTATTCCTCCCACCTTGCCTTAATAAGATTGACTGTAAACAACAAATAATTAACCTTTTTGGCAATGCTTTCCTTGCTCTCCATATAATCCCGATCCGCCAATTAACGTCGAAATTTCACTTGCCGCCCCCAACAGGGCAGGGACATAACGCTGCAAAAACTGGGGGGTGCAACGAAAGGCGGGACCAGAAACGGTCAGGGACGCAACGGCAAAGCCCCTGGCTCCCAAAATAGGCGCCGATGCTCCCGTTACACCAGAAACAGATTCACCCTGGGTAATGGCGTATCCCTGAGTTCTGATCCGCTTCAGATCATCAAGAAAAGCCTCCCGCGAAATCGTGAGCCCGGTTGGTGTCTTGTAGGGCCAATGAACTTCGTTGATGATTCGTTCCGTTTCCTTCGGCTCCAGGTAGGCCATCATTACTTTTCCGCTGGAGCCCGATAATAAGGGCCGGCAAGCTCCTAACGCCGGAATTTGTCTTACCTCGTGGACACCCTCAATTACATGGGAAATCCTTCTGTTATCGCCCCATCGTTCATGCAGCGTAATGGTTTCCCCCGTAAGATCCCGGATTCTCACCATATACGGGTCGACAAGCAAAAGCAGACTGTGCGATCCGGCGACAAGGGCGCCCAAATCCGCTACCCATTTACCCAAAACATATTTACCCGTGGCAGAATCTTTTACCAGCATACCTGTCGAAGCCAGCGAAGCAAACAAACGCTGACTGATGCTGGGATGGATATTCAAAAGGCGGGCCGCATCCCTGACACCAAGCGCAGGGCCGTGCGACAGGTAGAGCATCAACAGTTTCGCTACGCGCACGGCGGTTTGCAATTGACCTTCAATCCGTTCTCTCATTACCCGGTATCTCCTTCACTTAAACACTAAAAATGGATACCACGCAGGCGCCGGAGCCAATATTGGGCGTAGCTCCGCCCGCGGTATGGGTAAGCCCTACTTTTGCCCCGGAGACCTGCCGGTTCCCGGCTTGCCCGGTTAACTGCCAGTACATTTCACAAGCCTGGGCAACCCCCGTGGCGCCTAGCGGGTGCCCCCTGGCAATCAAGCCTCCGCTGGGATTGACGGGTAACTTGCCATTTAAGCTGCTCAACCCATCTTCTACAAACTTCCCCCCTTCGCCAACTTTACAGAAACCTAAATTTTCATAAGCGAGAATCTCTCCAATCGTAAAGGCATCGTGCACTTCGGCCAGATCAACGTCTTCCGGCCCTAACCCGGCTTCCTCGTAAGCCAATTTCGAAATGCGGCGAGCCAGTTCGTCGTCGGCCGTCATTCCCTGGTCTTTCACGCTCGTGTACCGGCCGGAACCCAAAACACTCGCCCTGATCCGGATTGAACGGCCGCGGGGACGGTCACTGATGACCATCGCTGCGGCACCGTCGGCATTACCGGTGCACTGGTACAAAGTAAGCGGTTCGGCGATCATCCGCGACTGCAGCACTTGCTCTAAAGACATGGGAGTTTGATTTTTGGCGTAGGGGTTAAGGCTGCCGTTGCTTAAATTTTTCACCGCCACCAGGGCCAGCTGTTTTTCGGTTAACCCGTAGAGCGCCATGTGCCTTCTGGCCCGCAGGGCGTATTTGGCCGGGAGGGTCAACCCCTGCGCAGCCTCGTAATTGTCGGGGTTGGGAGGAATCAAGCCCCTGCTCATTTGTTCCATCCCTAAAACCAGCACCGTGCGGTACTGCCCCGCCGCCACCGCCGCCCTGGCCAGATGAAGGGCGGTAGAACCGCCGGCGCAGGCGTTTTCCACGTTAACCACGGGTATACCCGTAGTACCCAGGTATCTGAGAACTCTCTGCCCGGCAACCCTTCCACCAAAGGAGTGGGCACAAAACAAGGCCTCAACTTCCTTAATGGTTATTCCCGCATCGTTTAAAGCTTGCCGGCAGACTGCCGAACCCAGGTCCGAGAGCAAGACCTCTTTCTGCCAGCCGAACCTGGTCATCCCTACACCGATCATAAAAACATCTTTCGTTTTTCCCAAGGACTACTCACCCTTTCCCGGGGCAAACGGTAATTCCGGAGAAAACTGATAAGTCCACATCCCGCTGCCCTTTTCTTTATCTTTTAACCGGCCGAGCACTGCTCTCACCCTGTCTCCAACTGCAATTTCTTCTTTGCCGACAATCTGGCTGAAAACCAGCGGGCCTTCATCCAGTAAAACGTAGGCAGCCCGGTAGGGTACCGAAAATTCAGGCCCCGCCCGGTGCACATTCGTATAGCTGTACACATTGCCGGTAGATGAGGCAATCCGGGTACACGGCGAGAACCCGCACCTAATGCAGGTTTCAAAGGGTGGAAAAAATACGGCCTGGCAAGCGGGGCATTTTGCGGCCACCAGCTTAACAGGCGCCCCCTCTTTTAATTCCTCTACCTTTAACCAGTTTTCCGGAACGAGAAACTTATTTTCATTTTGATCACCCATTTTTACCCTTCCTCTCCCGATTTTGTAGCTCGCCGTCAGACCATAGTGTATCCGCCGCTTACGCTGAGCACCTGGCCGGTAACAAACCCGGACATTTCGGAAACCAGGAAAAGAACGGCCTTGGCAATATCCTGCGGCTCGCCCAGACGACCGAGCGGGTAGCTCTTTACCATTTTATCCCATTTCTCCATCAGCCTGGGGGCCAGTCGGGGCGTCATGGTTGCCCCCGGAGCAACTGCGTTCACCCTGATGCCATAACGGCCCAGCTCTCGGGCGAGGCTTTTCGTAAAGCTGATTACGCCTCCTTTTGCGGCGGCGTACGCGGCCAGACCGGCTTCTCCCACCCGGCCCGCCTCGGAAACGATATTGACAATTACCCCTTTCTTCTGCTCCACCATATCCGGCAGAGCGGCCCGGGTACAATTCATTACCCCCAGAAGGTTTAAACGAATATCCCGCTCCCAGGTCTCCGGTACTGATTCGACAAACCAGCCCCGCGTTCCCCCGCCGGCGCAATTAACAAGGACACTGATCGCCCCCAAAGTGTTTTTCACTTCGTCAACCAGCGTAATAACCGCAGGGAAGTTTGTAACGTCAGCAGCCAGGGCTAGGGAAGTTCCCCCTTGTTCTTTTATCTCCTTAGCGACATTTCCCGCCGGCTCTTTGGCAAGGTCGACAATGACCACCTTACACCCGACGCGACCTAATGTCCTGGCTATCTCCGCACCAATTCCCTGGCCTCCACCGGTCACGAGCGCTACCTGGTCCTGAAGACCTAAATCAAAGCTCATGAAATAACCTCCCTTGGAAAAGTTAGGGTAATTATGGCGCACTGATTATATCCTCTCGAAGTAAAGAGGCAATTTTTTCGTCGTTGTAATTTAAAAGTTTGGTCAGAACCTCTATCGTATTTTCACCCAGACGGGGCGCCGGTTCCATAACCTTCCCGTCCCGACAAGACATCAAAAAGGGAGACCTTAATACCCTGGCCTTTTTCTTTCCCCCTTTGGCCAGCGGCACTTCCTGCAAAACCTTGCGCAGCTTTATATGCGGGCACTCCATGGCCTCCGCAACGCTTCTCACTTTTGCGGCAGGAACCCGGTGCTTTTCCATGGCTTCTACCACTTGCGCGGCAGTCCGCTCTTTGCACCAGGAAATTAACTCCGGCTCAATAACGGAATAATAATTCTTATACCGTTCCTCCTGGGTTTTAAAGCGCTCATCGGTCAACCAATCCTGTTTTCCGAGCACCCTGCAGAGCCTTTCCCACATTACGCTCCCCAAAGCGGCGACAGCAACATAACCGTCCTTTACTGCAAATACTCCATAAGGTTGGGGAACCCGGCCTCCGTTGCGGCTTTCCACCACTCCTTCGCCGAGGTACATAGCAATCGGCCTCTCCAAAATGGCCAGGATTGATTCGTACATCGAACAGTCGAGGAAACAACCCGCCCCTGTCTTATCCCGCTGCCTTAAAGCAGCAACAACACCAAAGGCCGTAAAAATGGCGGGCAGATAATCCCCTAAAGGAATGCCGCCGGGCCGCAAGGGCGGCCTGCCCGGTTCGCCGTTCATGTCCATAAATCCGCTTAACGCCAGCGGGATGATGTCAAAAGCAGATTTTTCGCTCAATGGTGAAGAACCAAAAAGAGGGTTTCCGAAACCAGTAATGGAAGCGTAAATAAGGGAAGGATTAATTTTTTGAAGGTTTGCGTAGTCCAGCCCCCATTTTTTCATTCGGCCCGGCCTTTGATTTTCCACTAAAACGTCACAGAGTTTGACCAGATCTTTAAATATACTCTGTCCGGAGGCAGTTTCCAAGTCGATACAAATGCTTTTTTTGCCCCGGTTAAGACCCAAAAACCTGAGGCTTATCGTTCTTCCGTCATCATCCTTAAGCAACGGACGCAACTCTCTGGCGAGATCGCCCTGTCCGGGACGTTCTACCTTAATTACCTCCGCCCCCAGGTCCGCAAGCAGCAAGGTGCAAAAAGGCCCCGCTACGGTGGTGGTAACATCCAGCACCCTGATTCCGGAAAGAGGATCCAAATCACTCCCCTCCTTTTTGCCGGGGCAGTTTTTCTGGTCGCTGACTGAGTTTTTTCCCCAGGAGGGCAGAAGCAATCCTTATCCGCTGGATTTCAACCGTTCCGCCGCCGATGGCCCATCCCCTGGCCCGCCGGTACAGATACTCCAACGGAAGTTCTTTGCTGTACCCATAGGCTCCGAAAATCTGCAGTGCCTCACTAGTCACATACTGTGCTGTTTCGTTGGCTTCGACCTTAGCCACAGATGATTCCAGGGGAGAAGTAACTCCCTGTTCCGCGTTTACCACTGCCTTATAGATCAACCAGCGCGCAGCCTCCAAGCGCCTGTACATATCCGCCAGTTTCCACTGGATGCCTTGAAACTCGTACAGGTATCGTCCGAACTGCTTTCTCTCCTGAACATATTGCAAGGCCCGGTCAAAAGCAGCCTGCGCTACACCGACGCTCCGGCTGGCGTTTCCGCACCTTTCCACATTCATGGCTCCCATAAGCTTTCTGAAGTCTCTCGTAATCAAATGATTTTTAGGAACAAAACAATCGTCAAAGTAAAGTTCACAGTAATGCGCCCCCGACATGTACTCCTGAGGAGGCCCGATTGAAAATCCATCCATCCCTTTTTTTGCCAGGACAGAGCCTATTTTCCCGTCATCAAAACGAACGTAAACTTGAAAATAGGTACTGACATCGGCGTGACCAGTAAAAACTTTTCTTCCCCTCAAAATAAATCCGTCCGCCGTTTCTCTGGCCCGCGTCCGCAAGTCAGTCAGGGCCGAGCCTGCTTCCGGTTCAGTCATCGCCTGGGAAATGTTGTGTTCGCCGCTGGCCACGGCCTCGATAACTTCTCTTTTGAGCTTTTTGTCTTCCATCGCCAGGTCGATCGCCCGAATTGGCCCAAAGTTTGCCGCCTGAACGATGTCGGCGCTGTGGGGACAAACCCTGGTGATTTGTTCCATGGCCAGAATACCCTCAATCATCGGCCGTCCGCCGCCGCCGTTTTCCTCTGCTAAAACCATCCCGAGAAAACCGTGTTCAGCCAGGATCCTGGCGTTCTTCCAGGGCCACCCCCTTTTTTCCCAGGTAAATGCTTCGGCCTCAAAATATCTTTTTGCCAGATCGTAAGCAAACTCTGATATGGCTTGTTGTTCTGGAGTTAAT
>JBFMEJ010000098.1:0-6098 GCA_040753275.1 Bacillota bacterium | reverse complement strand
CTCCCCGTTGTGCACCACGGTCCAGTCGAGGATGCTGAAAGGGTGTGCGCCGCCCCACCAGCCCGGGGTATTGGTGGGAAACCGGCTGTGCACCGTCCAGAGATATCCCTCGTACAGTTCATCCAGCCGGAAGTAGGCGGCGATTTCTTCCGGAAAACCGACCCCCTTAAAAACGCCCATGTCTTTCCCGGAAGAAAACACGTAGGCATCCTCAATGCTGGTGTTGATGTACATCACCCGGGAAACGACGTAATCGTCGTCGGACAGCGCCTGCTCCTCCCCCTTTTTTTTCGGGGCGACAAAGTACCTCCAGACCAGGGGCGGGCAAAATAAATTGACGTCCGGATTGGTGGGGATTTCCTCGTCGTAAACGATGTTAAAGTTCTCAACTAAATAGCTTTCCACCTGCTCTTTGGCCAGGACGCTTTTATTTTGAAACATGATGTGCAGGGCGTAATAATCCCTGTATTCGGAATAAAGGCCGTAAACCGCAAAGCCGCCCCCCAGGCCGTTTCCGCGCACTTTGATATTCTTGATGGCGTTGATCGCCATTTCCCCGCCAAACCTTTTTCCGGTGATGTCCATCACCCCGAAAAGCCCGCAGGCTTCGCTCCCTTTAGCCGGCAGCTGCCGTTCGCCAACAAAGCACCTTTTGACGAGCATTTACACCACTCCCAAAACCACATCGTCTTTTAACAGCGCCCACCTCAACTGATCCGGCAGGTCGCTGTAGCCGAAGTTGCTCTTCAGAAGCTCCTGCTTAAAAGCTCGCACGTCGATCTGCCTGCGCATCAGGTGCAGGAAGATTCCCGCCCGGGCAACTTCCCCCGCCAGGACAAAGCCCTGGATCCGGCCGTCCCGGAGGGCAAATTTGCGGTAGCTCCGCCGGTCTTTTTCTAACTTGCTGACTATCTCGTACCCATCGGCATTATCCCCGGTTACATTCACCCCGGCATTGATGATGTTAAAATCGAAAAAGTGCGTGGCGTTCATTCCGGTTCCCCACTCGTATTCCCGGGAGCACCCGGCCATGTTGAAACCGGCGATCCTTCCCCCGGCGTAGGCGTTCGGCCACAGAGGCAGCAGCCGGGAAGCACCGGCCGCGAAGTCGTAGACCTCGGCACAGTCGCCGCAGGCGTAAACGTCCGGGACGGAAGTCTGCATCCTTTGGTCCACCACGATCCCCCGGTTAACCTTGATCCCGGTGCCTTTCACCAGCTCCACCCGCGGAACGACCCCAACGGCAATAATCAGGAGGCCGGCGGGGATCGTCCGGCCGTCGGTTAACCAAACTTCCTCCACGCTGTCCGCACCGCGGATCTCTTTAATTGTAGTCTCTGTGTAGATTTTGACTCCGTTTTTCCGGAACAGGTCTTCGACCAGCGCGGAAGCCGTCTCGTCGACCACCGGGGCCAGCACTCTGCCGGCCAGCTCCAGTACACAAACGTCGAGACCCTTTTTGCTCAACACCTCAGCGGCCATCAGACCGATTACCCCGCCGCCGAGGATGACCGCGTTTTTCGCTCCGGGCAATGCCTTTTCGATGGCCAACACGTCATCGAAGCTGAGAAAGGTAAAAACGTTTTGCTTATCCAGGCCGGGCAGCGGCAGCAGAAAGGGTCTTCCGCCGGTGGCCAGAAGAAGCTTTCCGTAGCCAATCCGTTCGCCGCCGGCCAGTTCGACCTCTTTTCGGTCAAAATCGACCCCCACCGCCTCTTTTCCTAAAAAGGGGGTTACGCCGTGCTTTGTGTAGAAATCGGGCGGACGGTAATCCATCCCGGCGCGTTCGATTTTCCCCTCCAGGTAATACGGAATCAGGGCCCGGGAGTATACGTGGCGGGTTTCGTCCGAAACCAGGGCGATAGTCCCTGTTCCGTCCACTTCCCGCAAAGCCTCGATACACCCCACGGCACCCGCCGAATTGCCGATAATCAGGTAGGTAAACCTGCTCATCCCTCAAACCCCCCGTGCTCGCCTGCCGCTTCCTCATAAACAAGCGCCCCGTTCGGGCAGTGGCTGACGCAATACGGAAAATCCAGCCCGGTACAAAGGTCGCATTTCAAAACCTGGCGCTCTTTTTCGTTGATCAGGACGCAGCCGTACGGGCAAGCCATCACGCAGCTGTAGCAGCCGACGCACCGCGCGCGGTCGTGCACGACCCGCCCCGTCTCCCGGTCTTTGTACAGGGCGCCGCTGATGCAGGCAAAGACGCAGTCCGGCTCGGCGCAGTGCCGGCACGAAAAGGCAAAAGTTAAGGGCAGCCTTTCCTCCACAATAACCCTGGGCAGCGGCTTTGGCTGCTCGCTGGTAAACGCCTTGAGAATGTTTTTGGAACGCGAGTGGGCTACGGCGCACCAGATTTCGCACAAGTGACACCCGATGCAAACTTCCGGCTTAACCAAAACCCTTCCCATCAAAACTTCCCTCCCCAAAGACCGTAACGAAACTTTCCTTAAGCTAACAAACCATTCCGGAATATTCTTGTGAATTTTCTTCGTGTCTTCTTTTTTGGACCTATGTGCCTTCGTGTCTTTGTCCCCTTATCCTTTGTGCTTCTGTCCCTTTGTGCCTTTGTGCCTCTGCATCTAAAAAAATAGCCCACGGCAGGTTAACCGTGAGACACTGTCAAAAATGCTCGCCAAAAAAAACGAATAAATCCTGATCTGACGATAAATTATTGCGAAGAATAACGACAGTATCCTGATTTGTTCCTGCCCGTGGGCACCGTTGCCCTGCGATGGCCCTTCGTTGGACCAGCTACTAATTCTTAATTCCTATCCTTAACCCCTAATCCCTAATCCCTGCCTTTAATACTTCGTCAGGTACTCGTCCAGTTCCCAGGGATGCACCTGGATCCGGTAGCGCTCCCACTCGATGCGCTTGGCCTCCATAAAGCGCTGCAGCACGTGCGGCCCCAGGGCGTCCTGGATCAACGAGTCTTTCTCCAGTTCCTGCAGAGCTTCCGCCAGGCTTTCCGGCAGGCTTCCGATGCCCAGCTGTTCCCGTTCCGCCGGGGTCATCTCGTAAATATTCCGGTCGCAAGGCCGGGGGGGCTGGATTTGTTTCTTGATCCCCTCCAGGCCGGCCTTTAAACAAACAGCCAGTGCCAGGTAAGGATTGCAGGAAGGATCCGGACTCCTTAATTCAATCCGCGTGGACTGGCCCTTCTTTGCGGGTACGCGGATGAGCGGGCTGCGGTTCTGGGAGGACCAGGCAATATAAACCGGCGCCTCGTAGCCGGACACCAGCCGTTTGTAAGAGTTCACCGTGGGGTTGGTGACGGCGGTAATTGCCCGGGCGTGCCGCATGAGACCGCCGATATAGTAAAGACACGTGTCACTTAACTGCAAAGGGGCATTTGGATCATAAAAGGCGTTTTGGCCGTTTTTCATCAGCGACTGGTTTAAATGCATGCCGGAACCCGGGATGCCCATGATCGGTTTGGGCATGAAGGTGGCGTGCAGGCCGTGGCGCTGGGCGATGGTGCGCACCACAAACCGAAAGGTAACGATGCGGTCGGCTGTTTCCAGGGCGTCGGCGTATTTAAAGTCAATCTCGTGCTGGCCGGGCGCCACTTCGTGATGGGAAGCCTCCACCTCGAAGCCCAGTTCGTCGAGGGTTAAAACCATATCCCGCCGGGCGTCCTCGCCCAGGTCCACCGGCGTGAGGTCGAAATAGCCGGCCCGGTCGTGCGTCACAGTGGTGGGGCGCCCTTCGCTGTCGATGTGGAAGAGGAAAAACTCTGCTTCCGGGCCTACGTTCATGGTGAAGCCCATTTCTTTTGCTTCGTTAATCGCCCTTTTCAGCACGTAGCGGGGGTCACCGGTAAAGGGCTCGCCGGCCGCGGTGTAAATATCGCAGATCAACCGGGCCACCGCGCCGTCCCGGGGGCGCCAGGGAAAAACAACAAACGTGGAAGGGTCCGGCCGCAGATACATATCCGATTCCTCAATCCGGACGAAACCTTCAATGGACGAACCATCAAACATTAATTCCCCGGCCAGGGCCTTTTCCAGCTGCTCAACGGTAATGGAAACATTTTTGAGCACCCCGAAAATGTCGGTAAACTGCAGGCGGACAAATTTTACCCCTAACTCCTTGGCCATTTTTCGCACGTCATCGGAGGTCAATTGAACCACAGATACCTCTCCTTCTTCATTTGGGGAAGCACAATGAAAAAAGGCCTTTACGCCGGATAACTCGCCTTTTACCCGCCGGTTCAGGCCCCTTTGCCCCAAGCGGTACGTCATTGTACCCCGATTTAGTTTTTTTGTAGCTAGTCAGTATTATAGCACATAATTTTCAAAAGGGAAGCTTTTTTGATAAAAAATTTGTCGTGGAAAAAATACCCTTTCAGCAACCAGCGGAAGGTTTGCCGAAAGGGTGGAGGATGGAAAAACCTGTCCTGAAAAGAATCCCTAAAACCTGGTCAGGTATTGCTCGATCTCCCACGAGTGGACCCGCGTGCGGTACTCCTCCCATTCCTTTTGCTTGGCTTCCCGGAAGCGCTCGTAAATGTGCTCGCCCAGGGCGCCCTTGATCACGTCGTCGGCGGCCAACTCCGCCAGGGCTTCTTCCAGGCTGGCCGGCAGGCTGCCGATCCCCAGCTTTTGCCGCTGGGCGGGAGTCAACTCGTAAATGTTTAAATTACACGGCGGCGGAGGCTCAATTTTCTTTTCGATGCCGTCCAGGCCGGCCGCCAGGCAGGCGGCGATGGCCAGGTAAGGGTTACAGGAAGGATCCGGGCACCTCAACTCGATCCGGGTGGAAGCGCCGCGCTTGGCCGGCACCCGGATCAGCGGGCTCCGGTTGCGTTCGGCCCAGGAAATGTAAACCGGCGCCTCGTAGCCGGGAACCAGCCGCTTGTAGGAATTTACCGTCGGGCTGGTCACCGCCGCCAGGGCCCGGGCGTGTTTCAGCAGCCCGCCGATGTAGTAGCGCGCCGTCTTGCTTAAGCCCTGCGGGTCGTGGGGATCGTAAAAGGCGTTTTGCCCGTCCCGGAAAAGCGACTGGTGCATGTGCATCCCGCTGCCGTTAATCCCGAAAACCGGCTTGGGCATGAAGGTGGCGTGCAGGCCGTGGCGTTGGGCAATGGTGCGCACCACAAATTTAAAGGTGATGATTTTATCGGCCACGTCCAGGGCGTCCGCATACTTAAAATCGATCTCGTGCTGGCCGGGCGCCACCTCGTGGTGCGAAGCCTCGATTTCAAAACCCATTTCCTCTAAAGTGAGGACCATGGAGCGCCGGGCGTTTTCGCCCAGGTCCACCGGGCTTAAATCAAAATACCCGGCCTGATCGTGCGTGCGTAAAGTCGGCTTGCCTTCGCCGTCGGTATAAAACAGGAAAAATTCACATTCCGGCCCCACATTCATGGTGAAGCCCATCTTAGCCGCCCGGGCCAGGACCCTTTTTAAGGCGTTGCGCGGGCATCCGGCAAAAGGAGTCCCGTCCGGGTTATAGATATCGCAGATCAGCCTGGCCACTGCCCCGTCCCGGGGACGCCAGGGAAAAACTGTAAAAGTATCGGGATCGGGGCGCAGGTACATATCCGATTCCTCAATCCGCACAAAACCGTGAATGGAAGAACCGTCAAACATCAGCTCCCCGTCCAGCGCCTTTTCCAGTTGCTCCACGGTGATGGCCACATTTTTCAAGACACCCGTGATATCAGTGAATTGCAAACGGATGAATTTAACCCCCATCTCCCTGGCTTTCGCCAGAATCTCGTTTTTGTCCACGGACATGCTAACCACCTCTTCAATTTTTGTCTGAAAAAACATAAAGGCGCCTTTCGATAAATGAAAGAGGATTCTTTCCCCAAAGGCGCCGTTGCCTTGTTTTTTAACTGCCGGTACTCCTTTGTGCCCGCTCGATTAAACTTTTTTACCTTTAGACTTTTGAATTTCTGGGCCTTTTCTACTTTATCCCTCTATGCCTTTGTGCCTTTATGCTTTCCCTTCACGTTTTCAGGCTCTGGGCCAGGATAATTGCTTCGGCTACCTGGCGCATCGAAAGGCGCTTGTTCATGCTTTGCTTCTGGATGCGCCGGAAGGCTTCCGCCTCGGAAAGGCCCAGGGTTTCCATCAAAATGCCCT